>CAXNNH010000030.1:0-10353 GCA_964203325.1 Burkholderiales bacterium
TTTCAGGCCGCCGATGCGCAACGCCCTTTCGTTGCGACCGGTGCACATCACGATGCCGGAACGCAGATAGGGGCGCAGACGACGGCACAACTCCAGCCCGCTGCCGTCCGGCAGGTTGATGTCGAGCAGCAGCAGGTCGAAAGATTCGGTCAGTGCTGCTTCGGCGGCCTGCACCGAGCCAACCCCCTGCACACGATAGCCGCAACTGCTGAGGTACTCCGACAACTCGTCGCGCAAATCGCTATCGTCTTCGACAAAAAGGAGGGAGGGGGTGGGCGCATTCATCGGTAGCTGTTCAGGTGATAGGGGGAATAGGGGAAATAGGGGAAATAGGAGGGCGTAGTGGCAGGGAAAGTACGAAGACCGCGCCGCCGTTGCGTCCTTCTTCATAGGCGAGCGTGCCACCGTGGAGGTGGGCGATGCGCCAGGCGATGGCCAGACCGATGCCAAATCCTTCGTGCTTGACGGCATCGCTGGCACGCTGGAAAACCTGAAACAGACGTTGACGCTGTTCAGGAGAAATGCCAGTACCCTGGTCGATGACGCGATAGTGCAGCATGTGCTCTGCCGACAGTTCCAGCACGACCGGCGCGTCGTGCGGCGAATACTTGGCGGCATTGCTCAGCAGGTTGGCCAGCGCCAGGACGATCAGCTCGGCATCGAGCGCGACGCGAGCCGGCAGATTGGAGGCGATGGACAGCACGAAGCGTCGTTGCGCATAGGTTTCGCGTACCTGGCGTAGAGCCTCATTAGCCGCATCTCTGGGCGGCAAGGGTGTCCAGCGCACCTGAAAATCGGCGTTGGCCAGACGTTGTAGCTGCAGGTGGCGGTCGATCATCGTGGCCATGCGTTGCGTGGCGCGCTCGATCCGTTCCAGTCGGGCATGCATCGCGGCGCTGGGGTGCATCAGTTCGCGCCTGAGATTCTTCAGGCCAGCGACAATAACGCCGAGCGGCGAACGCAATTCATGGGCGACAAACGAGAAAAATACGGTTTGCTCCTCGCGCAGTTGTTTTTCCTGATGCGCCTGTTGCATCGCCAACTGTGCCGCCGTTTGAGCCGTGCGCCGGGTTCGATTCGAGGTACGTAGCTCGACAACGAGGCCAATTTGGGTCAATACCAAAAAAGTCAGCAGACCGGGAATCCAGCTCGAAAACATCCAGGGCGCGGCCGGCAAGAACCCGGTGACGGCCAAACGGCCAATAGGCAGACTGAGCAAAAATACGACGTGGGCCATGAGAAAATAGACTGCGCCGTCCATTTTCATGCGCCATCTTTGCCAGGCGACAGCGCTATTCATAATAAGGGCCGTCATGAACAGGAATTGCAGCAACGGCCCACCGATCTGCGCGTACAAATCGAATTCGCGCGTCAGCGGCGCCAGCAAGCCGATCAACACCATCGCTTGTAAGAGGCGATCAAGCCGGGGATAGTGTTGCGGAATTTCGAGCGGCTGGCGGAAAGTCAGCAGCATCGAAGCGATAACGATGCCCAGACTCCACGGCACCAGCAAATCGGCAAGCAGCGGGGAATGAGGCAGAAGAAACGGGGCGAGTAGGCCGAGTTGCGCAGGAACCATCAGGATGAGGGTGGCGGTCATCGCGGCAAAGGAGAGTAATCGCCGATTGTGGGTTAAGGCGACGTTGAGCAGCGAAAAAATCAGCGACATCGCCATCATGCCCATCACACCGCCAAGGAGCAGGAGAGAGAGTTCTCGTTCCGCACGCAAGGCGGTCGGCTGCCAGAGCAGCAATCCGGCCGAGGTACTCGAATCGCTCTGCACACGCAGGTAGAAATGGTGCTGTGCGCTGTCGGGCAAATCGACCGTAAAAATAGGGTTGTAGAAAGAGAATGGTCGTTCGGCGTAAGGAAAGCGGTCGCCGGCCTGCGCCACAGTGAAACCATCCTGGGTTGGCGCGTAAAAACGCACGTCGTTGATGTACGAGTTCGTCACCTCTAATTGCCAGGCACTGGGCGCAGCAGGAATGCGCTGCAAAGCGATGCGCAGCCAGATGACATCGGTGGTGTAACCGAACGAGAGGCCGCGAGCGAGCACCTGAAATTTTTCCGACATGGCGGACGCACTGATTTCGGCGAGGTCGTATCGCCCGTCGGGGTCGCGCAGAAAGCTTACTTCAGCCCCGTTCAACTCGCGACGTTCCTCGTCCGCAGCGAGTGGCGCCGCCAACGCACCGGGGGCGATCAGTGTAAATTTCGCAAAAATCAGGAAGGCCAGCAAACGTAACATGCCCGGATTTTAGCCGTTCACGGGGCAAGGCAACATTGTCGTCCGTCCACATGCTGAAACAGCTCCCTCGGAGCGGACAGCCTCCCCTTTGTTACTTCCGGCGCATCCGCATTAGGGAAATGCTTACTTATTCACACTTGTGGGGCGTGAGGATTGGTGAGCATTTGAACTTCCTGCTGCTTTCGCTATATTGCGTCCTTGCCGGAATCCTGAAGGTCGAATAAAGGTAACCAGGATGGGAGGCTGGAGACCCGCATGGATAAACGATCTTCAAGGGGTATGGCTGGAGAATGGCGTAAACAGGGGCTCTCCGGGCATGTGGTCTGTAGATCGTTTATCCATGCGGTTCTTCAGCCTGCCTGGCCGATACTGACGCTCATCAAAGGCACGAGAATGGACACGAAGTGGTGACCTGTGCACCAAATGCGTCACCTATGCAGCAAATGCGTCATTTCCGCGATAATCTTGAGCAACCGACAAACACATAGAGGATGCGTCCTTTTGAACCCCGTTCTTCAGTCAGCTATCGTGCGCCGTATCGCCGCTTTTTCCTGCGCTTTCCTCTGCGCTTTTTACATTGCCGTGGCTGGCACGACACAGGCGTTGGCGGTTGAGCGGCTGTCGCGTATCCAATCGGACAAGACGCTGCGGGTATGCGTCTGGCCGGACTATTACGGGATTTCTTTTCGCAACCCGAAGACGCTGCAACTGGCCGGCATCGATATCGACAATGCCCGCGAATTCGCCAAGGATTTGGGCGTCGGCGTTCAATTTGTTGACAGCTCGTTCGCCCGATTGATTGACGATGTCAGCAATGACCGCTGCGACATCGCGATGTTCGCCATCGGAATCACCCCAGCTCGCCAGGAAAAACTTCGCTTCACCTCGCCGCATCTGGTCAGTGACATTTACGCCATCACCACCAAAACCAATCGCCGCATTCAGTACTGGGCCGATCTGGACAAGGCGGGCAGCGTGGTAGCCGTTGCCAAGGGCACGCTGCACGAGAACGTTATGAAGGAGAAGCTGAAGTTCGCCGAGCTGCGTGTACTCGAATCGTCGCATGCGCGTGAGCAGGAAGTGCATTCCGGCCGCGCAGATGTGTTCATGACAGACTTCCCGTTCAGCCGGCGCATGCTCGACAACAGCGACTGGGCACGCCTGGTGGCACCGCCGAGCACTTATCACCTGACGCCCTACGCTTGGGCCATGCGTCCGGGAGACGACCGTTTTCACGCACGCGTCGAATCCTTCCTGCGCGAGATCAAGAGCGATGGACGCCTGTTGAATTCGGCCAAGCGCCACGGTCTTGAACCCATCGTCAGCCTGCAATGAATCTGTCGCAGGTTCGCCCCCGCCGCCTTGGGCCGCTGTTATTCGCACTGTTGATTGGCGGCTGGCTGGCTGGATTTGGCCTGCTGCTCTTGCGCCTGCACAGCCAGACGCTTGACGATGGCCTGAACACGGCAAACACACATGCACGGAATTTTGAAGAACACCTGACGCAGATACTGCAGGTCATCGAACTGGTCGCCATCAATCTGGACCCCGCCACTACCAGCAAAGCCAATGCAGGCGACTTGGGTGCGCCCGCCGGTGCCGCCTTGCGCACCGCGCCCTATATACGCTCACTCTCCCTTCTGGATGCCGATGGCCGGGTCATTGCCAGCTCCGCTCCGCAGAATATCGGCCAGCGTGTCAATCTGGTCGACTTCTTCCCGGACACCGACCCCTCCGTTGAGGCCTTGCGCATAGGCGCACCAAGACATGGACGCGACCTTTCCGAGAACCCGCCTGACGCCACGCGAACGCCGCTATTGCCAGCCGACGTCAGCCTGCTACCGGTTTTGCGGCGGCTTCCTGGGGAGCCGCTGAGGTGGGTGTTGGCGGCGATCAATCCCGACTATGTCATTAACCAGTTCTCGCAGTTGCTCGACCCCGTGCGGGGCCACGCCCAGTTGCTGCGTTACGACGGGATGCTGCTGGCCTCGTCCAGCCTGACTGATGTCCCAGGTGCCAGAGGGCTGGCTGGTGAGGTCACACATCGTCTGAGTTTGCGCGAGGCAGGTCATTTCGAGCAAACGCTTCCTGATGGCCGCGCCGTACTCAGCGCCTATCGTGCTTCAAGTCGATTCCCCATCGCGATTGCTGCGCACCTTGATCGCGAACAGGCGCTGGCCGGGTGGCGAGCTGAAGCGCAGCAGATGGCGGTCATATTCCTGCCGGCCGTGGTGGCCTTCCTGATTGCCGGCATCCTGGCATTGCGGCGTCAATTCCGAGTCGCCGCCCAGCAGGCCGAGCTTTATCGGCAAACCCGACTGGCCGCCAGCGTCTTCGCCGCCAGTAGCGACGCCATTATCCTGACGCATCCCACCGGCGAGATCATTTCCTGCAATCCCGCCTTCCTGCGAATTACCGGGTACGAGATTACCGAGGTACTCGGAAAGAATCCACGCATGCTTTCATCGGGCCATCAAGACCGCGAGTTTTACATCAACATGTGGCAGACCATACTGCGTGACGACGAATGGCAAGGTGAAATCGTCAACCGACGCAAGGATGGCGATCTACACACCGGGCTGCTATCGATCAATGCAGTGCGCGACGAAGCAGGAGCCTTGCAACATTATGTGGGCGTCACGCACGACATTACGGAACGCAAACGGGCACAGGCGGCCGAGCTGGAAGCAGAACTCAAGCTGCAGCAGCAATTGCTGGAGAAGAAGCTGCTGCAGGAGCAGGCCGTTCGCGATGTGCTGAGCGGCCTTAACAACCGCCGCTATCTCGACGAAACCCTGCCACGTGAAATTGCGCGCGCCAAACGCGAGGGTTATCCGCTATCGCTCATCATGCTGGACATCGATCACTTCAAGAAGATAAACGACACCTACGGCCATCCGGGTGGCGACGAAGTGATCCGTGCGCTCGGGCGAATTATCAGCGCTGATGTTCGCGAAGGCGACCTCGCCGCTCGCTACGGCGGCGAGGAGTTCGTAGTCGCACTGCCACGCATGGATCTCGATGCAGCCACAGCGCGTGCGGAAAAATGGCGTGTATCTGCCATGGCTCGTTCGGTGCGGCATGGCGAGCTCGACATTGGCTTTACTTTCTCGGCCGGTGTCGCCTCTTACCCGAAGCATGGCGCAGACATGGACAACCTGTTGCTGTGTGCCGACTTTGCGCTTTATGAGGCCAAGAAGAATGGCCGCAACCGGGTAGCCCGTCACGAAGCAGCGGAACAGGAATACGACGGCTCGACGGCTGATTTCCCGTGACAGCGCACGGCTGTTCTGACGCACTATCGTCTTCACCAAAGTCAGGTTTTGAATTGAGAACTGCTGGAGGTTGTGGCACTAAAGGGACACGCCATGGATATATACAGTATCCAGTCCCGGTCACCCGACTAGGATGGACCACCTCGATGGCCGCCGCTCAAGGGAAATGCTTACTTATTCACACTTATAAAGGTAGCCAGGACGGGAGGCTGGAGACCCGCATGGATAAAGACGAAACACCCGCAATACCAACTATTGGAAAATCAATGAACGAGAATTCTGCAACGATACACGTCAGTGGGCGCTTTTCTGCGACTAACCAAAACGAATTTCGTGTCCGTTCCAGCGAAGTCTTGAAAACTCACGGCAGCGGCGAGATCCGCGTCGATTTGAGCGCGGTTGACTACATTGACAGTACAGCGCTCGGTATGCTGTTGGTTCTACGTGACAAAGCCACGGCCAACGGTGGCCGCGTTGTCCTCAACGGTGCCAGCGGTTCGGTCAAGCAGGTACTCAAGATCGCCAATTTTACCAAGCTGTTTACCCTGACCTGAGCCATGCCTGGATTAACGCTCCGGCACTGTTGGTGCCGCCTGGCCTCGCTGGCTTTGCTGCTGTGGCTCGGCAGCGCCTCTGCGGCCAGCACCCCGCTCACTTTGCAGCTTCGCTGGTTGCACCAGTTTCAGTTTGCCGGCTATTACGCCGCCTTGCACCAGGGTTTCTATCGGGAAGCCGGGCTGGAGGTAACGCTCAAGGAAGGTGGCCCGGGGGTCGATCCGGTGAGCGACGTGCTGGCCGGACAAGCGGATTTTGGCGTTTCCAACTCCAGCCTGGTCATCGAGTACCTGAACGGTAACCCGGTGTTACTGCTCGGCCCGATTTTCCAGCATTCTCCGAACATCCTGCTGATGCGCGGGCGCGTTGAGAATCCCTCTGAACTGGTCGCTGCCGGTCGGGTGGCGCTGATGGGCGGCATTCAGGATGTCGAGCTGAAGGCGATGTTCCTCAACGAAGGCATCGCGCTGGAGAAAGTGGATTTCGTCGCCGACCGGCAGCACTTGGCCGATCTGATCGCTGGCCAGGTCGTCGCACTCTACGCTTATTTGTCGAACGAGCCATTTGAACTGGAGCAAAAGGGCATTGCTTACAGCGTGCTCAAGCCGCAAACCTACGGCATGGATTTCTACGGCGACGCCTTATTTACCCGGCAGGCGCTCGACCAGGAACGCCCGGAAGTCGTTGCCGCCTTCCGTGCCGCATCGATTCGCGGCTGGGAATACGCGCTGGAGCATCCCGATGAAATCATCGATCTCATCCTTGCGCGTTACAACACGCAAGGGAAAAGTCGCGCCCACCTGCAATTTGAAGCCAAAACGCTGAAAAGCCTGATTAACCCGGAGCTGATCCAAATCGGCCACAGCAACCCCGGACGCTGGAAGCACATCGCTCAGACCTACGAGCGCTTTGGCGTGGTCAAGGCCGACAAGGAACTGGAGGGCTTTTTTTACAACCCGAACCGCCAAGCCGATCTCACTTGGCTTTACTTCTATCTGCTGGGGGCGATGGTGGTGGTCGTCGTCGTGGGCAGCATCGCCGCCTACATTCTGCGCACCAATCGGTATTTGCAGCGCAGCCTGAGGCAATTGAAAGAAGCGCAAGCGGCGCAGAGGGAAAGCGAAGCACATTTCCGCACGCTGGCCGATAGCTCCAGCGCCGCCACCTACGTGCTGCAAAGCGATCGCTTCGTAATGGTCAATCCGGCCATGACTCAATTGTCGGGCTATACGCGCGAGGAATTGACGACGATCAAGTACACGCAGTTGATTCATCCCGACCATCGTGCCTGGGTGCGCGAACAGGCCAGCAACCGAGGGCTGGGCGAAAATGGCCAGTCGCGTTACGAGTGTAAGGTGCTGACCAAAGCCGGCGAAACACGCTGGGTCGAACTTTCTGCCGGTCGCATCGCGTTAAACGGGCAGGCGGCCAGCGTCGGTACGGCCTTTGATATCACCGAGCGCAAGCAGGCCGAAAGCGAGCTGACGCGCCACCGCGACCATCTCGAAGAACGGGTCGCCGAGCGTACCGTCGCGCTGTCGCTGGCCAAGGAGGCCGCCGAAGCCGCCAATCGGGCCAAGAGTACCTTCCTGGCCAATATGAGCCACGAGCTGCGCACGCCAATAAACGCCATTATGGGCATGACCCACCTGGCGTTACGCCAGGCGACTAACCTGAATCAGATCGAGCAGCTCGGCAAAGTCAGCGACGCCGCGCAGCGCCTGCTGGGCATTATCAATAACCTGCTCGACATCTCGCAGATCGAAGCCGAGCGGCTCAGTCTGGAACAGATCCCTTTTATCGTCGGTGACGTACTGCAAAATCTGAGTCGCTTGTCGGGTCAAAAAGCCGCAGCTAAAGGCTTGTTATTAAACATCAATATCGCCCCTGAACTGGCCCGGCTGACCTTGCAGGGCGACCCGCTGCGCCTCGGTCAGATCCTGCTCAATCTGACCGATAACGCCATCAAGTTCACTGCCGAAGGGGCGATTACCGTCACCGCCCACATCGCCGAAGCGCATCCCGTGCAGCCGCTGTTGCGCTTTACCGTGCAAGATAGCGGTATCGGTATTGCCATCGCCGACCAAAAACGCATCTTCAGCGCCTTTGAACAAGCCGATGGCTCGACCACGCGCCAGCACGGCGGTGCGGGTCTGGGTCTGGTCATCAGCCAGCGCCTGTCGCGCATGATGGGCGGCAGCATCGGCGTCGACAGCCCGCCGGAAGGGGGCAGCATCTTCTGGTTCACGGCCCGTCTGGCTCGGGTTCTGCCCGTGGGCGAACAAGCACTCGCCCGCGCCGAAGCCGCCGTCGAGGAAAGGCTGAGAACCCGGCATGCGAAAGCCCGCATCCTGCTGCTTGAGGACGAGCCGATCAGTCAGACCATCGTGCGCTGGCTGCTGGAAGGCGTCGATCTGACGGTCGACTTGGCTAAGGACGGAGCCGACGCCGTGGACATGGCGGCCCGTAGTCACTACGAGCTGATTCTGATCAATATCCAGTTGCCTACTCTGCATGGATGCGAAACCGTGCAGGCGATCCGTGCCATTCCCGGCCGGGAAAGCACGCCCATTTTGGCCTTGACGGACAATGACAGCGAAGAAAATTGCCAAAATTACAGCGCCGCCAGCATCAACGACCGCATCACCAAACCCGTCGATCCCGAAATCCTGTTCGGAATGCTGCTCAAATGGTTGTCGGCGAAGGCGTAATGAAACCTGGCCGGATTTTAGCCGGGCACCGGGCAAAGCCATAGCCACTGAGCCGTGCAGTGGCCACACCAGATCGCCTATTTCCTACAGCAGTTATAAACCTGACATTCGTTGGCGATTATTGGATAATTCCGGCGGTTGCGGTTCGCCAAAGCGTTGCCGCTCGTTTCTTAACTATTTTTCTGTCCGTCCTGCGCTACACCGCTAAATGTGGACTAAGCGTGTGACCATCGGGCGGGAATCGGAGTGCAAGGTATGAGGTTCGTCGCTTCTCTCATCATGGCATTGTTGTTGCCACTGACCCCGTTGTCGGCAGTGGCCGCAGATAAAGTGTCGGACACGCTGGTTGTCGCCGTCAATCACAACGATAAACCTTTCGGTTGGACGAACGAACGCGGCGAATTGACCGGCTTTTCGGTCGATATTGCGCGCGCGCTGTGCCGGGCGATGAACCGCGAATGTCGTCTGATGCCGACCGCCTTTGCCGAGTTTGTCGGCGGCGTCGCCGATGGGCGCTTCGACTTTGTTGTGGCCAACATGCTGCGCACCGCCGAGCGGGAAAAGCTCGTCGATTTTACGGATCGCTTCTGGCGCTCCTCTTCCAATTTTGTCGGGCAGCCAGGCGGCGTCAGCGAAATATCGGAGAAGGGCTTGAAGGGCAAAACCGTCGCGATGCTCAAAGGGAGCGTCCAGGAACGCTACTTGCGGAAATTTTACGAGGGCGTGGTCACGATCACGCCCTACCCCACGGCGGCTGAGCGCAACGCGGCACTCGTTGCCGGGCGGGCCGATCTTATCTTTGGTTCGACGTTGAGCAACTACAGCTTCCTGTTAACGAAAGAAGGGAGTCGTTTCGAGTTCATCGGCGACCGAATTTACGATCATGATTTGGGTGGCGACGTGGCCTTGCCGGTGGCCAAGGGGCGCGAAGATTTGCGCCGCGCGTTAAATACGGCCATTGCCACTATTCTGCGCGACGGTACTTATGCGCGCATCGGCAATACCTACTTCTCGGCCGCGATATTCTAAATGCAGAGAGCCGCTGCAGCGGAAGCCGAGGCCGCAGCGAATCCTTATCAGGATCTGGATCCGGATAAGGATAAGGAAACGGAAACCTCCCGCCCGCGCATCGAAGATGCTCCGTTGACGCGTGCCACTCTCGTTCCGCTGCGGCAATTGCTTTGGCGCGGGACTTCGGTGGTGGCGATTGTCTTTGGGATCGTTTTCGCGTTGATTCTGAGCGCTCAAACCGACATTGCCCACCAGGCGCAGGATACGCGGGACAACGTTTTGCCGGCTATTTTTGCCCAAAACGAAATATCGCGCGATTTTGAACGGCTGATTTTGTTCGGTGAAGAGCTGTTGAACGCCAAAGATCCGACCAAGCGCCGCAAGGCGCGTTTGTCGGCTCAGGTACTGGTTTTCGATCCCCGTCTGAGTCTGGTGCCGGAAGCCGAGGCGCTGGCCAAGCAAGCACTCGATGTCATGGTCGCGATGGCCAAGCGCAGCGATCAACGCGATGCGCTGCTCGTCGGTTCGCTCCAGGAGTTGTTGCATACAGAAA
>CAXNNH010000031.1:0-10309 GCA_964203325.1 Burkholderiales bacterium
GCTTCCCTGTCCGCCGGGTAGATGAAGTCGGACCACTGTTGCGTCGTATGCTGGATTTCCTCTTCGGTGTAGCCGAGAATATTCGCCCATCGCTCATTTCGAGCCACGGCCCCTGTGGCAATATTCCAGTCCCAAAATCCGAGATCCGCGCCTTCAAGCACAAAGCGTAGCTGTTCTTCACTCGCTCGCAACTCTGCCGCGCGTGTTTTCAGTGTATTTTCCCGCTGACTCAGAATTTCCAGCAGGTGGTTGAAACCACCGATCAATTCGCCGATTTCATCCTGACGGGCGACCGGTAGTGCTTGCACAGGTTGGTCGCTGGTGGCCAGGGTGGTCAGCGCCCGGCTGGCGGTTAACATCGGGGCGAGCTGCTGTTGCAACATCCGCGTGATCAACCACCAAGTCAAGGCACCGGCCAGCAAGGTGATAAAAAGGGTGCTGAACAGTATGCGCTTTAACAGCGCATCAATCGGCGCAAAGGCTTCCTGGGTGGGCAGGGTGGCCACCAAGAACCAGCCCGCTACCGGAATGCCCTTCGCTGCCGACAGATCCGGCACACCCCGCGAGTTGACGGCAACACCAAAACCTTCATAGCCCTGCATGTACCGGTCGTGCATGGTATTGATACCGGGTGCGGGCAGCGGTTGCATGATGCGACTCTTGTCGGTGGCGGTGACAAACAGTTTGTGCTGCGGGGCGATCAGTAAATAGCCTCCGGTTTGCCCGTAGCGGCTCTGCGTGATCTTGTCGATAAAACTGGGTTTGCCCAGATTGACCGTCCCCACCAGGGTACCGATAATTTTGCCTTGGGCATCACGAATCGGGGCCACCATGCTAAATATCGGTGCCCCCAATTTTTTTCCCATCGCCGGTCGACCAATCACCGACTTGCCTTCCTTGAGTGGAATCGAAACGGACTCCCGATCTATGTAGTTGGTGCCGATGCGACCGGCCGATAGCGGAACGTCGGCAATCGCCGTGCCATCGGCGCCGGTGACGAAGATGCCACCGTTGAACAGTGTCTGCAGAACCTGGCGCTGCTCCAACTGAGCCTGCAAAGCGGTCGGATTGCCCATCAACTGAGCATCAATTTTTTGGGCAATGAGTTCCAGCGCCGCCAGCCGGTCACTCAATTCATCATTGACTTGTGCTCCGATAAAGGAAACGGTCGCAAACTGCTGCTCGCCCAACACGCGCTGCAGATCGCTCTGTAGCATGCGACTGACGAAAAACACCAGTGCCCCGATGCTGAGTACGAAAACGAGCAGCGTGAACAGGGTCAAACGGGTCTTAAGCGAGCGCCACTGAAAGAGTTTTGCGTTCATGGCTGCGAGGGGGGGTTGGCCATGCTCATTCCCGGAAAATCAATTTTGACATGCAACTTTACCCTTTACTTGGGAAATTGTCTTTGCCAGCTCACATGTTTCACCCGCTGGAACAAGCATCTATCGTCGTGCAACATTCCGACGCCCGCAGGCTACCTGTCCGAACGGCTATTTTCGCCCCGCCAACATCAGAGAATTGCGCTGTTATTAAGATCCCGGCGCAGGCCGGGATCCTCACGGTGCAATCCAGTTACGGTTTCAGGTAGCCGTATCCACCCCTGAACTGAAGTTTGGCGATTTCGGCCACTCCTGACGGAACGAAACTCGCCTCCGGGATAAATTGCTGACGCTTCAGGTTGCGTGCTTTGAGTGTGATTTCACACACGTTGAACGTCACGCCTTGCCCTGTCAATTCTTCAACTAGACTGTTGTAGGGGTTACCGTTCTTGTCTTTGGCACCCTCCATCAGGAAATCAACGCCCAGCGCATGTGTGACCACAACGATTTGCGCTTCGGCATTAACATCCTTGTGATTCTTGACGTTCCTCAGCGCGCCTGCGGCATTCGCCGAGTCACTGATGTGATAAACCACTTTGTCCGGAAACGTATTTTTGGCCAGATCACCTTGCGTTACACACCCCGTCAGGGTGATCGCTAACGCCGAGTACAAGAATGCAGCCCATTTGTTTACCGTTCTGATCGTCATGGTGTTTCTCCTGGTGGGGTGGTGGGGCGGGTACGCCTTAATCAGAGGACTTCAAATTATTCAAACTTCTCAAACTCTACGAAGGCGCGATTCATGTTGCTACGGTGCAGGCTTTCGTAGTTTGCCAGATTGCGAAACGCCTTCTGCTCGTTTCTCACGCTCGACCCCGGCAAAACGCCTAGCAGGCGATCTACGTAGACCAGGTCACCGGACATAACGATGCCCTGTCTTGGCAAATAAACCATGGCATCACCGGGATAGTGCGCATCGGTATAGTGGAGTTTGATCGCCTCACCTGCCAGATCGAGCGCGGCGGTTTCGCCTTCGATCAGCCGGGAGGCTGTTTTGGCCTGCGTATCGGCGAGACGTTCGCCAAGAAAGCGCTGCAAACCCTCAAGCTGCTGCCTAGCGTATTGCCCTTGTGTGGCGGCGGTTCGCTTCATGGCAATGATTTCTGCCCCGCGCCCGGAGAAATAATCATTACCCAGCCAGCGATGATCCTGGCTGTCGGTGTTGATAACCCAGCGCACCGGCTTGTCAGTAATTGCCTGAATCGCCTTCTCAAGTTTTTGCGCGCCCAGCCGACTGGCACCGGAATCGATCAGGATGACCCCGGCAGGCGTGACGATAAAGGCGTAGTTGGCATTCAGCCCTTCGTTCTCGCGACTGCGCTGCCCTAGCGGCCCGACGATTGCATAGACTTCGTCAGCAATGCGCTCCGCTCTGGGGAGATACTCGGCCCGCGCTGTCGCAACCAGCAGCAAGCAGGCGAAGGCAAGAAAGAGGTGATGGCGCATGCGCTTCATCGGTTGCGTCCTGTAGGAAGTGAATCGTTGGCCTCTGTAGACGCGGTAGCGGAGTCCTTTATTCCATGACTTGCTTGCACGGGCTAATTTCTACACACATCACAAATGCTCCGTCATCCCGGCGGAACCATAGAAGGACAGACCGGCTTCTTGGAGCTGTGCCAGATTTTGTCAGTCCGGGCTGGATCGGGAATGACGTCGCAGCAACTTCACTCGGCAACCACCTGAATCAGTTCGCCGCTCTGCGTGCCGAACATCAGGCGATTGGCGGCTAGCGGCAGTACAAAAGGTCTGACGGATTCGGGTAGCTTGAGGCGAAGAACTTCGCGGCCGTGGGTGGCGTCGAGGATGTGCAGCATGTTGTCCAGATCAAGGGCGTACAAACGGTCCTGGAGGACGACCAACTCGGCGAGTATCGAGGCCCAGTTGCCCGTGCTGCCACGATAGTCGGTGGTGCGGTGCCGCCAGCGTAGCTCGCCATTGCGGGTGTCGATGGCGTAGAGCCAGCCGGTCGGCGACCACAGGTAGGCGACGCCGTTGGCGATATGCTGCGAGTTGATGAAATTGCCTGCGTTGAAGCGCCACAGTACCTCGCCGCGCGCCCGGCCGATGCCGTAAAGCATTTCCTTATAGCTGCCGGCGACCAGCACCTCCCCGGCAACATGCAACTGTCGCAGGTATTGCCATTCTTCGATGTGGTTCAGTGTCCAGCGTAGGCGGCCGTCGCTCACGTCCAGCGCATAGAGGCGGCCATCACCGGGGCCGACATAGAGAGTATCGTCGGCCGCCGCCGCCGCATAACTGATGAGCGTGTCCGGCACGGCGGCGAATCGCCAGTACTCACGGCCGCTGTGCAGGTCGAGGCAGAGCAGTTGATGGCCGTCGCCAACGAAGACGCGCCCCTGATGCACGCAGGCGACGCCGGTTTGCTGTTCCGCTGCGCGACGCCACAAGGGCTTGCCGGTGGAAAGCTGCCATGCCCCCAGCGCTTCCTCGCCACTGCAGAGAGCGACATCCCCGGCGATGCGCGGCCGGAAAACCATGCCGCCTGGCAGCGCGTGGGTGATCTGCCAACTTGGTTGATCGGTGTCGGGATCAAAGAGTGCGAGGCGTTCATCACCCCCGCAAAGCACCAGGCCATTCGCCGCAGCCAACGGTGCCAGCAGCGAGTTGCCGGTTTCCCAGCGGCGGACGATTCTTGCCTTGGCGGATGGTTGCGCTGACGCCGGGTTACTCAACGAACTGGCCAGCAGCCCAAGTGCTACGGTCGTCATCCAGCGACGGCGGCCCAGGTTCAATTGCAGCGTGCCCCCTGCTCGATCCAGCGAAGCAGGATGCGCGTGTTCGGATGATCGCGATCTTCCGAAGCCGGGATGCCGGGCGGCATGCGGTCTTCAACCAGATGTTGCAGCAGGCTGCTCTCATCCGGCTTGCCAGGGACAACGACCTTGGTGGCATTCTGCACACCCTTGGCCACCGAATCGGCACCCAGCATGATGCCTTTGTAAGAACCCAGGTTCAGCTCGTGGAAGCTCGGCGGTTCATTGTTCGACATGTGGCAGGTCGTGCAGGACGGCGTATTCGGGGCAAAGGCGTTGTTCTTCTTGAACAGCGGCAGCACGCTTTTCTTGAAATGCTCGTCGTCCCTGGCCCCGTCGGCAATCCAGCTTCTTACCGTAGCGTATGCCGTGCTATCGGCCGAGACGCTGAACTTGACGCCGAGTGGCATGCGGTTGTTACGCAAGCGACGGCCCAGAATCGACTTGCTGGCTTTCTCGCCCGGCGTAAAGATGGGGCGGGCCGGCGTTTCGGTGCTGCCGGTCTTCATGCCGTCGCAGGTAGCCAGATCGAGGCCACGATAGCTGACCTTGGGATTGCCCGACGAGTGGCAGACGATGCAGGCCGGGCCTTGGCCAAAAGCGTTCGGCGTGCGCATCAGGGTGGAGATGTAGTCATAGGTGATCGGAATGTTCCGTCCGATGATCATGGTCTCGACGGCATCGTGGTCACCCTGCAGATTGACCCCCTTCCTGGCGATGTGATCCAGCCATTCGAGGTTGAGTGTACGATCCGGAGGCGTCACCTTATCCTTTTCGGCCACAGCGTGGCCGGCGGCCAGGGTAAGCAACGCGCTACACAGCACAGCGCGCGCCAAGACCCTCTTTCGTTGCGCATTCTTTTGCACATTGCGTTGATTTGCATGGAACATGGGGGCACCTCGTTAGTAGGTTACAAACTTGCAGACCTGTACGAGTATGAGTTTACGCTACTGCAGGGGCAGCAACGGTACCAACCCAATTTTCGCCCGCAAGCGCTGACAGTCGGGATTGGGCGTGCCATCCGCCAGCCAGTTGGCAAAATCCCGGCAAGTTGTTGGTCGGTTGGGATAGAAGAAAAACCGAAAGAGTGCGCAACACGACCCGCAGGCGATGCACAGATTGCCCTGAGTGTCTGACATATCGAAGCTGAGTTACTGGTGGTTGGTCCGATAAGAGTATTTAAGCAAAATGGACCAGGGTCTGTCATCACCGATGGCTGAAGACCCGCATGGATAGGGCGTCTACGAGCAGCGTCGCCCGGAGAAGCCCTGTTTACGCCAATCTTCGACCACCATGCCTTGGAGAATGACTATCCATGCGGGTCTACGGCCATCGCCGAGGCGTTACCCGGTGCGGGCCAATCTCCTGCAGCCGCCTATACCAGTACCGGGGCTTTCTTCAGCCGTTGGCTGGTTTTATGTCGCCACCGCACAATCCCGGTCACGAGTACCAGTAGCGGCAGGAATCCACAGACCAGGACGATGATCCTTCCAGCCAGGCCAAAGGCTTCACCGTTGTGCAGTGGGTGCAGCTAGTCAATCAAGGTGTCACCTGCACTGTTCTTGCGGGGATCACGTATCCCAAGTATCTGGCTCGACGAAGCGTCTATCCAGACATTGGTACGCGGAAAACGGCGGTTGGGTTCTCCTTCCTGACGCAATTGAATGCGCCATACGGCTCTTTCGCTTGAAGGGGTTTCGATCCAGCGGATACTGGCACCGGGTAAATGGCCGAGTGCGATGTTTGCAGCGGCGTCAGCCGAAACAGGCACCACGCCCGGCGCATGATTGGAAATTGCGTGGTAGAACGGCGTTAAGGGGGAAAACGCTTTGATGGCCGGTGAGAACCTCGACGGGACAACGAGCAGCAGGCCGGTCAGGGTAAGAGCCAGCAATAGACCATAGACCCCGGAACTGTTGGCGACGTTTTTGTCCTGGACGCGCTCGGTTCGCACCGCCAACATCCGCGAATTGCACTGTTATCAAAAACTAGCGCACGTCAAGTCTTGACTTATTCACAAAACACCGGTGCAATGAATTTCATGCGTCGCAACAATAGCTTAGCGCTTAACGGATAGTACAAAAATTATTTTATTTATATGAAACAACGAGTTAATGTTTTGCTCAACAAATTTGCAACGTAAGATAACCCCTTCAGTGACGGGCATTTAGGCCATTTTTAATTACTTCATCCACAGACTTATCCACAGAAAATGTGGGTAACTTCTCTGAACGCGATGGGCGCTGCAAGGGGGCGTTCGCTGCAAAATATTTGTCGCCCTCGTGGCGTTCCCTACGGACTCTTCGGTTATCATTTCGTCATGAGCTTATTACTAATCCACTCTGCGACAGGAGAGCAGTACATCGAAGTTGCCGAAGGACAGTCGGTGCGCGAAGCACTCGACACCAGCGACTGCCGGGTACGCGCGGCCTGTGGCGGCAGCGGTACTTGCGGCGCCTGTGTCGTGCGCCTGATCGGGGGCGAGGTTTCGCCGCCGACCGTGGCCGAATACATGAAACTAAGCCCGGACGAGCGTGCGGTCGGTACCCGGCTGGCTTGCCAGTTGCGGCTCAGGGGCCGTGCCGAAATCCAACTCGACCAGCCGGCACCGCCCTCGCACTGGAAAAGTATTCCGCCGCAAAACCTCGCCGCCATCGCGAGTCAACTCCCCGAATTGCAAAAAAATATTTATGGCGTAGCAGTCGATCTGGGGACCACGCATATCCGCGTCACGCTTTGGGATCGCCGGCACGGCAAGCGTATCGCCAGCCGGTGCGGCCCCAACCCGCAAGGCAGCTTCGGCGCCGACGTACTTAACCGCTTGGAAGCCGCACGTTCTCACGCCACGCACGCGACGGAAATGGCCAAACTGGCGCGCACGGCGATTATTCAAGCGGTACGCGACATCCTCGCCCGCGATGTCGGCGAAGTTACGCCGATGTTGGCCGAGATCGGCCAGGTGTTGATCGTCGGCAATACGGCAATGCTGGCCTTGCTGACCGGCCACGGTGGCGACGCACTGATCGATCCCGATAACTGGCAACGTTTAATTGACTGCCAACCCTCCGACCCGGCGGCTTGGCAGGCGCAATGGTATATGCCGCATGCCGAGATCGTACTGCCCGATCCGGTGGCAGGCTTCGTCGGCTCCGACCTGCTGGCCGACCTGCTGGCGAGCGAGCTGGCCGAGGGACCGGCCGGTGCGCTGCTGCTCGATGTCGGCACCAATACCGAACTGGCTCTCTGGGATGGTCAGCACCTGCACGTCACCTCCGTGCCCGGCGGTCCGGCTTTTGAAGGAGTCGGTATTCGCCACGGGATGGCCGCCGAACCGGGTGCCATCTACAGCGTCCGCTCGTCCGACGACGGTAGTGGGAACATCGTCCTGGAAACGATAGGCGGCAGCGCTGCGCGTGGTTTTTGCGGCTCCGGCTTAACCGACGCCATCGCCGTGTTACTGGCCAGCGGCCGACTTAAGCCGTCCGGCCGCTTCGCCGTCTCGCCGGGGCCGGAGGGCTACGCACTGGATCCAAACAACCCGCGTACGGCGATCACCGGCGTCGACGTAGACGCTTTCCAGCGCGCCAAAGCAGCGACAGCGGCGGCCATGGCGCAATTACTGGCGCAGGCCGGCATGTGCTGGAGCGACCTGCGCCGCCTGTGTGTCTGCGGTGCCTTCGGCCATACCCTGAACATCGCACATGCACAAGCCGTCGGCCTGTTGCCGCCCATCGCCCCCGCCTTGATTGAACTAGCGGCCGATGCCAGCCTGGCCGGGTCCGAACGAGCACTTCTTTCGGCCAACGGTGCCGCGCAATTTGTCACATTGGCGTCTAAAATAAAAGCGACTAATCTTTCGCTGGTAGCAGACTACGAGGATCGCTACATTGACCATCTGCGCTTGCGCCCTATCAATCTTGACAGTGCCGGAAGTGCGCTTTAAGAAGGTGAAGAAGGGAGAATCTCATGCTCGACCGCATCATTGCAGCCTATCAGGAAGCTGTTTTCGAAACCGACAAGGAAGCGGCTTTCGCGGTGGTCGATGCGGCCTTGGCCGAAGGCGTCAAGGCCGAAGACATCGTCTTCAAGGTGGTTATTCCGGCGGTCGAGGAGATGATGTCCAACATCACCAAAGACCCGGATGCTAACCTCGCCCAGCACTTCATGACGGCGCAGATCGCCGCCGAAGTGACTGAGAAGATGCTGCTAAAGTTCGAACATCCGCCTGAGATCATCGGTCGTGTCGTCATTGGCACGGCGCATGGCGACCTGCATTCGCTGGGAAAACGTATCGTGATGGGGTGTCTCAAGGCCTTGATGGTCGATGTCACCGACCTCGGCGTTAATGTGCCGGCCGAACGCTTTGTCGAGGCGGCGCTGGCCGAGAATGCTCAGATCATCGCCATTTCGGCGATGATGGTGCACACCGCTACCGGCGACAACGGTGCGCGCAAGGTACGCCGTATCCTGCAGGAGCGCGGCCTTGAAGACCGCTTGCGCCTGATCGTCGGCGGAGCGCCCTACCGTTTTGACAACGAGCTTTACAAAGCGGTCGGTGCCGATGCCTGGGCACCAGACGGGGTCAATGCCGGCAAGGTGATCGTCGAATTAATCAGGGCGATGAAAAAGTCAAATTTGGCAAATGCGGCCATTCAGGCAAATGAAGTCAATGAGGACAATAAGCCATGACCCCCCTCGATATTCTGCTAGCCGCCATCAACGGCACGCCAGCTCCGCGTATCCCCATTTTCTGCAATCTGCTCGATCAGGGCGCGCGCGAGCTGGGGCTTGCGCAAAAAGAGTACTACGCCAGCGGCGAACACGTTGCGGCCGGCCAGTTAAAAATGCGCGCACGCTATGGCTACGATAACGTCTGGAGCTTGTTTTACGTCGGCAAGGAAGCCGAGTTATTCGGTTGCCGGGAAATCCTGTTCGCCGAAGACGGCTCGCCCAACGTCGCCGATTTCGTCATCAAGAGCTACGACGACATCGCCAGGCTGGAAGTGCCCGACGACATCACGGCCCATCCGGCCTGGGACGAAACAGCGAAGTGCTTGAGCATTCTTAAAAACGAGGTCGGTGCCACGCATCCGATCTGCGCTTACCTCACCGCATCGAGTACCCTGCCCGCCCTTTTGATGGGTATGGACAAGTGGATGGAGTTGCTGTTGGCCGGCCCGACCGATGTGCGCGATGAGTTACTGAAAAAATGTGCCGACTTCTTCCAAAAGGAAGTGGCCGCCTACCGTGCTGCCGGCGCCAACGTGCTGATCTATTCAACACCCTTTGGTTCGACCTCATTTGTTGGCATGAAACGTTTCAAGGAATGGTCACTCCCCTGGATGAAGCGCGACCTGGAGGCAGGAGGCGTCGATAACATCGTCTACTACTGCGGAATGGCACCGTTCAACAACGTGATCGCGCAGGTGATGGAGGCGCTGAAGATCGGTGTTTATTACATCAGCCCGCTGGCCGATCTGGCCGAAGCCAAGGCCATCGTCGGTAACAAGGGGCTGACCTGCGGCGTCATCGACGACATTCAGATGATCCGCTGGACCCCGGAACAAACGCGTGCCGAGGTTAAACGCCTGTGCGAGATGGGTAAGGTCGGCCAGCACTTTCTATTCGGCACCGGCGTTATGCCGCTCAACGTGCCCGAAGCCAACATCCGGGCCATGCTCGCCGCCGCATTTGAATTTGGGAGTTACCGATGAAAACCGTCATCCCCCTTGTAGCTACAGATCCAAAACCCTTGCGCATGGTCGGCTGCGGCATCCTGCACAAGGAAATCGACTTCCTGATCGAGAAGAATGGCTGGAAAGTCGAAACACAGTTCCTCGACTCAGCACTACACAATTACTTGGGAAAACTGTCCGACCAGCTCAATGCCGCACTCGCCGCCAACCAAGCGCAAGGCCGCGAAAGCGTCGTCTTCTATGGTTGCTGCCACCCACAAATCGAGCGTATTCTGGAAAATCATCATACCCTGCGCACGCAGGGCCAGAACTGCATCGTCATGTTGCTCGGCTACGAGAAATTCATGGATGAACTCGAAAAGGGCGCTTATTTTCTGCTCGAAGACTGGGCGCTGACCTGGGAACCGATGATTACGCAGGCGTTTGGCAACAATCTGGCGGTCGTGCGCGAAATTTT
>CAXNNH010000032.1:0-10238 GCA_964203325.1 Burkholderiales bacterium
CAACCCGAACTGCTGCGCCTCAACTGGGGCATCTTCGCGCTGCACGCGGCACAAATGGCGATGTTCATCATCGTGCCGTTCGCACTGGTCGACGGCGGCCTCGATGCCGAACATCACTGGCAGGTCTACCTGCCGGTCCTGCTCGGTTCGCTGGTGATTCTGGTGCCGGCCATTATTTATGGGGAAAAGCACGGCGGCCTGAAGAAGGTTTTCGTTGCCGCCATTGCGTTGATGCTGGCGGCGCAGATCGGCCTCGCCTTCTCGATGCACCTGTTCTGGGGTGTCGTCGCCGCCCTCTTCGCCTACTTCATCGCCTTCAACATCCTCGAAGCCAGCCTGCCGTCGCTGGTATCCAAGATCGCGCCGCCTGAAGCCAAGGGCACGGCGATGGGCGTCTACAACACTTCGCAGGCCCTCGGCCTATTCTTCGGCGGCGCAGCGGGCGGCTGGCTGGCACAGAACTACGGTTTTGGCGTGGTGTTCGCGTTCTGCGCCGGCTTGATGGCAATCTGGCTGGTGCTTGCGGCCAGCATGACACCGCCGCCGCGCGTCAAAACCCAGATGTTCCATATCGGCGTCATTTCCGCCGAAGAGGCACAACGGCTGGCAACCCGGCTCACCGTATTCACCGGCGTTGAAGCGGTCACCGTGTTGCCGGAAGAAGGTTCGGTGTTGCTGAAAGTGGCGCAAACCGGCTGGGACGAGGAAGGCATTCGACATCTACTTCAAGGAGGCAACTAAATGGCTTCGGTCAATAAAGTCATCATCATCGGCAATCTGGGACGCGATCCCGAAATGCGCTACATGCCCAGCGGCGACGCGATCGCCAACCTGCGTATCGCCACCGCCGAGAAATACAAGGATCGCAACGGCGAAATGCAGGAATCCACCGAATGGCACTCGGTCGCCTTCTTCGGTAAAACCGCCGAGGTCTGCGGCCAGTACCTGAAGAAGGGCAGCCAGGTCTATGTCGAAGGCAGCCTGCGCACGCGCAAATGGCAGGACAAGGACGGCAACGACCGCTACACCACCGAAATCCGCGGCGACCGCATGCAGATGCTGGGCGGTCGCAGTGGTGGCGGTGGAACCGGCGGCATGGCGGACTACGATTCGGCTCCATCGGAAGGCATGTCAGCCACCCCGCCGCGCACCAGCGCAAAGCCCACCAGCGGCGCTGCGCCCAGCATGAGCGATATGGACGACGACATTCCGTTCTGAGGTCCGGTTCTTTTCTAGTCTGTCAGTAAACGAAAGTGGAGCCTTTAATCAGGCTCCACCTTTTTATCGCCCTCGAAAAGACTTTCCACGACATGAAAAACTTGCTCCGGCTGTAATGCCGACTCGCCGGACAGATTCACCATCGCCGGCGCATCCACCTCGTTGCGGGCGCCAAACCGTGCCGGCGGCGTCGTCGGATATAGCCCCACACCAGGACGTCGGAAAGCCGCAGCCAGATGCATCAGCCCGGTATCCACTCCCAAAACGATGTACGCACCAGCGATTACGCTCGCCAGATCGGCCAACCCCATTTTCGGCAATATCACTGGGGCAGGTAGTGCAACCGAAAGTCGTTCCGCGCGTAACCGCTCGCGCTCATTACCCCATGGCAGCACAACGCCCAAGCCACGCGCGGCGATCTGCCGAAGCAGGCGCACCCAATCTGCTTCCGGATATTCCTTTTCCGGTCGCGCCGTACCATGCAGGCACAGCGCGTATTCACCTACCAAGCCGGGAACAACAACGCGCTCCTGCGCGGACAACCCGTAGCGTATATCCGTCACATCGCCCATCGCATAACCCAACGCCTGAGCCATCAACAGCCGATTACGGGTAATCGCATGTAACGCTGTGGGCGCTGCAAAACGCGCGCAATAAAACAAACTGGCCAGTGACTCCCGTGCACTCCGGGCATCCAATCCAGCAACGGGCCCGCGGGCCATTCGGGTTACCACCGCGCTCTTGAGCAAGCCCTGTCCGTCCAATACTAGATCGTATTTTTCCTGGTGTATTGCATCGCGAAATCGCCTGATTTCACGCCAGGTTTCGGCTTGCACAATATGCTTGCGCCAGCGCCGCAGGGCGGATGGGATGACTCGCCGCACCGCCGGATGCCAGGACGGAATGACATCGAAACCTTCCTCGGCAACCCAGTCTGCATGCAGATCCGGGACATGGCGCATCGCCTCGGTCAATGCTGGGAGCATATGTACAACATCGCCCAAGGAAGTCATTTTGACAATCAAGATGTGCATATTAGTAGCTTGTAGAAAGATGGGTCAGTGTGGGGCTGCTCAAAAAATCCATATTTCGGGATTTTGACCGGTATTTCAGTGGAACCTCTCAACCGCTCCTCGTGTGCTTGGTAATCCACTTAATCGGGAATGCTAAACTCAGAACCAATTCCTCCAATTCCTCCAATTACTCTTGGCTGTGACCGACCCCTCTCATCTGGATGGCATTAATCGCGTACTGGTGACAAAGTTGCGCCATCACGGCGATGTTTTGCTCGCCAGCCCAGTGATCAGCGTATTGAAACGACATTTGCCTGAAGCTGAAGTCGACGCACTGGTGTACCGTGACACACAAGACATGCTGTCGGAACACCCGGCGCTCAGCCACCTGCACACCATTCCGCGGAAAGCATCCCTGGGCGAGGAATGGCGATTGCTCAACGATTTACGCAGAAAAAACTATGACTTGCTGGTCCACCTGACGCGCAATCCGCGCGGCGCCTGGATGGCCAGGCTACTCAAGCCGCGGCTTGCCGTGGGCGAGAATTACGCCAACAAACTGTACCGGAACTGTTTCACACATCTCTTCAAACGCGTTCATGGTCACAAACGGCATACCGTGGAAAACGATCTCAACGCACTGCGTTGTATCGGCATTCGCGTAAATGACGAGGAAAAAGAACTCACTCTCGTTCCTGGAATTGCAGCCCAGCAAACAGCCGAATCCCTGCTAAAACAACTTAACCTCAAGGCTGGCAGT
Source organism: Burkholderiales bacterium (assembly GCA_964203325.1). GTDB lineage: Bacteria > Pseudomonadota > Gammaproteobacteria > Burkholderiales > Rhodocyclaceae > JACQYA01. The sequence continues at coordinate 2,992 of CAXNNH010000032.1, forward strand.
TACATCTTGATCCACCCGACTTCGCGCTGGATGTTTAAAGCCTGGCGCGAGGAAAAGGTCGCGATGCTGGCCGACACTTTGGCCGCGAGTGGACTCCCGTTGTTGTTCACCAGCGGACCAGACGTTCGCGAAATTGAAATGTTGTCCCGCATCCAGACGCGAATGACTCGGCCAGTCCCCAGCCTCGCCGGCCAGTTGACACTGAAGCAATTGGCCGCGCTGATTGCACACGCTCGTCTATTTATCGGCGTGGATTCCGCGCCCATGCATATGGCGGCCGCACTGGGTACACCAGTGCTGGCGCTGTTCGGCCCCAGTAGCGATATTGACTGGGGACCATGGCGCGTCAGCAGCCGTGTCATCACCTCGGCGCATACCTGCCGCCCCTGTTTGATGGCGGGTTGCGGTGACAGCCGAATCAGTGATTGCCTGGATTCCATTCCAGTAGACCAGGTCATGGAAGCAGCGATGGAATTGCTCGGAGCCCCGCGTTGAGGCTCGCCATCATTCGTCAGCGCTATACGCCTTACGGAGGTGCAGAACGATTTCTGGAGCGTGCACTTGCGGCTTTGCGGCTTGACGATCTTGACGTCACAGTGATCGCGCGCGATTGGCCGGAAGACGCCCAGTCCTCCTACCAACGCATTCTGCTTAAGTCTTTTTCCATCGGCCGCACCTGGCGTGACGCAGCCTTTGTTCGAGCAGCCTGCGCAGCAGTAGCTGCGGGGAAATTCGATCTGGTGCAGTCGCATGAGCGACTGGCCTGTTGCGACATATTCCGCGCCGGCGACGGTGTGCACAAAGAATGGCTGATCCAGCGCGCACGCCGACGCGGCCGATCCGCTGCATGGCTGGATCGCGCCAGCCTGTTTCATCACCGCATCCTCGCTGCCGAACGAACCATGTTCGCCAGCCCCCGCCTGAAAACGGTGATCTGCAATTCAAGCATGGTGCGTGACGAGATCGTCCGCCACTACGGGGTAGCGCAAGAACGCTTGGTGGTCATCCCCAACGCCGTCGATGGCAGCCAGTTTCACCCCGATTTGCGCGCGCAGCACCGCGTGGCGATGCGGCGGCAACTCGGCATTGAAGCAGAACAACCGCTCTTTCTGTTCGTCGGCTCCGGTTTCGAACGCAAGGGGGTCGATTTGCTGCTCGATGTATGGCCGGAGATTGACGCAACGTTGATCGTGGTTGGACACGACCGCAGTCTGGCTGATTACCAACGCCGGGCGACCAAGCTAGGCAAAAGAATGCGCTTTGTCGGCCCGCAGCAAGATGTACGACCCTGGTACGGCATGGCCGACGCATTCGTGCTGCCCACGCTGTATGACCCGTTGCCCAACGCTGCACTTGAAGCGCTGGCCTGCGGCCTGCCGGTATTGACCAGCCGAACCAGCGGGGCTGCCGAATGGATACAGCCCGGGGTCAATGGCGAGGTGGTCGATGCACTCGATCAAGCTGGCTGGCTAGAAATATTGAATGGTTGGCGCGACCCGGCTCGTTGTCAGTCCGCAGCGGTGTCTGCTGTTGAGGTTGTACGCGAACTCTCCCCGAATGCGATACAAAGCCGCTTCCGCGACCTGTATTCGCGTCTCTTGAAACAGTCTGCCTTACCCGCTTTGCAAATTCGCTGATGATCCATACGCGCGAGATAAAACGAGAAAATCACACATGAAAATTCTCCATACCGAGGCCTCGTGCGGCTGGGGCGGCCAAGAAATACGCTTACTTGAAGAGGCGCGAGGCCTTATAGGTCGCGGACATGAAGTCAGCTTGGTTTGCCCAGAGACAGCCCAGATTTTTGAGGAGGCGCCGCGCTATGGCGTGCCAGTCCAAGCGCTACCAATTGGTCGCAAGAATCTCAAGGGCTTGTTTGCGCTGCGCAAATGGTTGAAGACTCACCCAGTCGATGTGATCAACAGCCACAGTTCCACTGATTCCTGGCTGGCCGCACTAGCTTGCGCGAGCATCAGGCATGCACCGCCGCTGGTGCGCACGCGACACATTTCTGCACCGATCCCAGACAACGCCAGCAGTCGTTGGCTCTATCAATCCGCCACATCCCTGATCGTGACCACGGGAGAAGCGTTACGCCAACAACTCATCAACGACAACGGCTTCGACCCGGCGCGCATCGTCTCTGTCACAACGGGCATGGACGGCAACCGCTTTGTGCCTGGCGACAAGGAGAGCGCCAAACATAAACTTGGCTTGCCGCATGGACGCTTTCTTTATGGCATCGTCGCAACCCTGCGTTTTCAGAAGGGGCATGCGGAACTCTTACGCGCATTCGCTGAGCAGAAGGACATGCCCTGCGACTTGGCCATCGTCGGCGATGGCCCGCAACTTGAGAACATCAACAAACTGATTGCCGAACTTGGGTTGGAGGAACGGATTTTCCTGCCCGGGAATCAGCATGACATACTGCCTTGGTACCAGGCCTTTGATGCCTTCGTCCTGCCCACTCATGCTGAAGGCATGCCGCAATCGCTCATGCAAGCCATGCTGTGCGCCCTGCCAGTCATTACCACGCCAGTAGGTAGCATTCCCTTCGCGGTAGAGCATGAGCTTTCCGGCTTGCTGATCTCCCCGAAAAGCATTCACGAGCTCAGTACCGCGATGCGACGCATACGACTTGATCCTGATCTTTGCCGACGACTTGGAAACTCAGCCCGCGAAATCGCCTTGGCTCGCTTTGGCATCGACCATATGCTGGATGCCATGGAAAATCTGTTTAAAAAATCAGCCGGCCAATGATAAAACCACACCCAGGCACACGCGAACAATGTACTCACCAATCCAAGTTTGAATGCCACCACCAGTTTCTCAACGACTCCGTCAACGCGATCTCAAATGTGATCAATCCATGAACAACGCTGTTCGCCCCTCCCGCCCTATGATCTCGAAGGCCATCGCCCTACTCAGACTCACCCACCGTCGGTTCGACCTGTTTGCCATCACGTTGAAAATCACATAGAGCCGCATGTAAAAGACGATCTCCCCCGGCATCAACATAGGACAGCAAGCATGAAACTCAATCTGGGCTGCGGCAACAAGCGTAAACAGGGCTTTCTCGGGGTGGACCTGTATCCCTGTGCGGCGGTGGACGTCCTGGCAAACCTGGTCAAACCCCTGCCCTTTGACGATTCTAGCGTCGAGGAAATCTGGTTGGACAACGTCATCGAGCACATTCTCGACATCCCGGCATTGATGCGGGAGATCTATCGAATCGGCCGACCAGGCGCCAGGATCACCATCATCACCCCGCATTTCGCCAGCCTCGCCTCCTGGCGCGACCCAACCCACGTCCACCATCTGTCCTATTTCTCGATGGAGCATTTCGAACGGGGAGGGGTGGCACATTACACCGGGGGCGGGTTTCGCGTGCTGCGGCGGAAGCTTTCATTCGGCGGATTGTTGGGCAATCTAGGCCGCCTGATATTCCTCCTAAGCCCCTCGGAGTATGAAAAAAACTGGTGTTTCATCCTGCGTCCGGGAACCCTTACCTTCGAGCTTGAAATTAGCAAAGAGAAAAGCCGCTAAGCACCTTCCCGTATCCACACGGCGGTATAGCCGGTGGTGAAGCTTTTCTCGAAATCCAGTCTGTCCAGCCAGTAGCAAAGTGGCCGCCAGACATAGCGGGCGAGGGGGGCCCCCACTAGCCAGGGCAACAGCAGAAAGATCGACCAGATGAAGCAGGCAGTCACCGACCGTCCACGTTTACGGGCGCGAAACGGGTCCACCGATTTCATCAGCTTGCCCGGCAGTTCACCCAGTCGCTTTCCCAACACCCAAAAGGCGCCCCCCACTTTCTCGCACTCAGCCACCCGCCAGCCGCTATTGGCCGCCAATCGGGCCAGGCCATGATGGGTGAAGTTGAAGAAGTGCCAGGGTTCACCATGCAAGGGACACGTCATCGGCACGCTCATCAGCAATTTGCCGCCCAGCCGGGTGACGCGCGCCAATTCCCGCAGCACCAATTCCGGGTTCGGCACATGCTCCAACACCTGAGTCAGCACCACCGCATCGTAATAGCCATTGGGCCTGGGAATGGCATCGAGGAAGCATTCGAAATCATGTTTACAGCGATAAAACCCATTCGGCATATCGCAGGATTCATAGCGTTGCTTGGCGAAAATAGATTGGTAGGGCCGGTTACCAGCGCTAGCGTCCAGCAGCAGGTCGTCGACGGACAGGCGGGCAGCCTGCTCATCCAGGAATCGGCGAATGCGGCCATTCTCCGGATCTAACAGTGTGCGCCAGCCGGGCCAGACGCCCAGCCAGCCGGCGCGGGGATTTAGCGCGAAGGAAGGATTGGAATCACGATTGCCACTCATGGTTTTTCCTTCTTCCATTGCAGTTCGCGCAACTTGGCGTATTTGATAAAACTGTTCCAGCAACCGATGGCGATATGTATCAACCCCGGCAGGCCGTCCAGGAACCCCCGACGCAGAAAGTAGAACTTGATGAAGCGGAACAAGGGGCTGGTCAACATCTTCTGCGCGGAAAAGCGTTTTCCGGCCTGAAACATCAAGCGCGCCTGAAGATCGGTGTAGTGGTGCTGCTTGGCCAGATAGTCGGACAGGCCTTGTTCCGATTCATGCAGCAGGTCACCGGAGAGGCGAGCCATTGGGCCATCCGTTTCCAGTTTCTCGTGCACCACATCCGCGCTCCAGTTGGCGTGGCGACGGTCGAACAGACGTGCGCACCAGTCCGGATAGCCCTCGCCATGACGCAACCAGCGGCCCATAAAACGGTTGCGGCGAGGGAGTAGGTAGGCAACAGCCTTGGGTGCCACTAGCACTTTCTCAATATGCGCCCGCAATTCTGGCGTCAAGCGCTCATCTGCGTCCAAAGAAAGGATCCAGTCGTGCTTCGCCTGCAACGCCGCGAAGCGCTTTTGCGGACCATAGCCCAGCCAGTCCTGATGAATCACCCGCGCGCCCAGCCTTGAAGCCAGCGCCACCGTGTTATCGCGGCTACCAGAATCCATCACCAGAACCTCGTCAGCGCCAGGCGCGCTGGCGATACAGTCGGGCAGCATAAGCACGGCGTCGCGGGCGATGATGACCAGGGAATAGGGGCTACGTTGGCTAGCTGTCATGGCAAAACTTCCAGCACCTTCTCCGGCCCCAGCTTTTGGAGGCAATCCAGATGCCCCAACGGACACTCCCGTTTGAAACACGGACTGCACTCGAGACCAAGGCGAACAACGTGCGCCTGGTCGGAAAACGGTGGCGTATAGCCAGGGTCAGTTGAGCCATACACAGCCACCAGAGGAACATCGACGGCGGCAGCGATATGCATGAGGCCGGAGTCATTAGTGACCACCGCATTGGCGCAGGCCAGCAGATTAACAACTTCTTCCAGGCTGGTCAGACCGGCCAGATTGACACAGGCATCGCCGGTCAGTTGTTTGATCGCCTCGGCAACAGGCTGATCCTTGGCCGAACCGAATAACCAGACTTGCCAGCCTTGCTGCAGTTTGGCATTCGCAACCTCCGCGTAGTAGGTCTCAGGCCAGCGTTTGGACGGACCATATTCGGCACCCGGACACAGGGCGAGGATACGCTTGTCGAGGCTGAGACCCAGGCGCACCAAAGTTGCTCTTTGCGCATCTGAATTAACAGAAAGACTCGGCTGCGGGGCGGCTGATACGTTTCCCTTTGGTGCGCCAAGTGCTGTGTAACGATCTACCAAACGCGGTGTGGCATGGGTATCCAACCGACGTGCGTCATTCAGCAAACCGTGGCGAAATTCTCCAACATAGCCGGTACGCAGCGGAATGCTGGCAATGAAAGGAACCAACGCGGATTTCCAGGAATTAGGCAGTACGATGGCCTGGTCATAACTTTCGGACGCCAATTCACGTCCCAGACGCCAGCGAGCCCGCAAACCTAGGCTTCCATGGCTGAACGGCGCTACTAATGCGCGTCGCACTTCTGGCATGCGCGAAAGAATCCCATGCGACCAAGCCGGCGCAAGCACATCAAGTTGCAATGCAGCATGACGAAGCGCTAACGACTTGAACAAACTTTGCGCCATCAACATATCGCCCACCCAAGACGGGCCGACAATCAGGCATCGATACATGATTTCAACCTATCGACTCTCCACCAACACTACAGCCTTATAACATGCATCCAGCATGGGTTTTCCGCTTTGGAATGGGCTCGCTTGCCGCTTTTCTTTACCAGATCGGCGCAATTTTTGAAAAAGGCGACGGTATGGATGTGCGCTGAGATAGTGGCTCAGATTAGTGTGCCCCGCCCGAATGGATGCAACCCGTTCGTAATTGTCTCGGGATATCCAATTACCGACATCGTACGGCTCCGCTACAGACTGCAGAAACTGGGTAATGTTGCCCCCATCCTCAGAGGTCAGCCGATCTACCACACGTAGCCCCGCCCTGGCCGCCACCCCTTCCAAGGTAACGTGGTTGAAGTTAAACAAATGAGCCGAATGGAAAGTACTCCTGGGCATCTGACATACCGATTCCACGTTTGGAACCTCTACCACCAGCATGCCGCCCTCCTTCAGCCAGCCTCGTATCTTACGCAAGACGGAAACAGGATCATCTGTGTGCTCAAGAACGTGCCACATCGTAATCAAATCGAAACTGCCAGGGGGATAGTCATGGTTCTGAGCAAAGCCAATACTGACATCCAATCCATACTCGCGACGGGAATACTCCCCGTAACCTTCATTGGGCTCAACGCCAACCGTTGCCATACCGATCGAGTGCATAAGATAGAGAAACTCCCCCCCCCCAGACCCTACATCCAGCAAGGTCCTGCGGTCACTCAAATGGGAGCTGATTTTGTTGTAGCGGTTAATAGCAACATTAGCCGCGCGCCATATATGCTTTTTCATAGGCTCGTATGTTCCCTTGTAGGAGAAGCGATAGTCCTTGCGGTAGTACTCACGAACATCAATGGGAAAGGGATCGCTCCATACCAATCCACAGTCCTGACATATCACTGTTCTTAAGGCCTCTCCGTCACGGCCTTTGGTTGCCAGTACGGAAACGTGATGATTGCCACACAGGTTGCATGGAATTTCAGAAGTCACTTCAACATCCATTCGAGGCATTGCATACATTCAATTCAAAACAATTCATGAGCGTTGTGCGAAGCAAAAAGCCTTTTATCAACTACTTAGCTATACACAACCAAACAGTCACCCATTTTCTGTAAGCCATGCCAGATACTTCGGCACACCCTGCTCCACTGTCATGAATTCAG
>CAXNNH010000033.1:0-10219 GCA_964203325.1 Burkholderiales bacterium
GGCAGGATCGGCCAGAATCGCGCTGAACAACTTGACCCCATCGAAGTAGAGCAGATTTTTGTCGGCCAACCCGGAAGCCAGCGTTGCGTTGTACGCTGTAGTGAGTCCGGTCGCCAAGGCCGATTGTGCGGCACCGCCGGAAACACCGAACGGTGTCGCGCCGATGTCGGGTACGTTGATAACAACCAGATTACGTGCGCCAGCCGACTGCAAGCGCGTAATTTGCGCCACCAAGTCTTTGGCTGCCGTCACGGTCGCAGCTTGCGCTCCCGGAATCGAGCCTCCTGCGCCGACCACCGCCATTTGGGTGAACACGTCGTTAGCGCCAGCCCAAACCGAATACAAGGCATTCGAGTCGACCGGCCCTCGGGCGAGGAAACCACTGACCTGGGTGCTAACCGGCGGCAAAACCGCTCCCAAAGGGGCTAGTAGTCCGCCCAGAACACCCGGCGTGGCATTAACGCGCGCTCCCCCAACTGCAAAGTCATTACCTGTCGCGTTTAGCAAAAAACCGCCAGGCGTTGCGGCATAAGCGCTATTGACCGAAAGTCCGTAGCGAGTGCCCAGGTTCTCTGCCCATACTGTGCCAGGATTCGTCGTGAACCGGCTGTTGGCTCCAACCAGTGGTGCGTATACTCCTGCATCGCTCAAGCTGTCGCCGAAGACGAAAATATTGGAGAACTGATGGGCGTTGGCGCTCGCCAAAGCTCCCATCATCAATCCGACAAAGACGGCGCTACGCTTTAGTAAAAAAAGGTTACGCTTAACCATACTCAATGCTCCTAAGGGTAATTGCTGTTCTAATGGTTGCCGGCCGATTCCGGATGGTCGATGCTGAAGTATTTTACGAGGCTGTGCAACAAGATTTTTGGGGCTACAGATGCTAAGAATAGGTGTTGATTTAGGCGGTACGAAAATTGAAGTTATCGTTCTCGATGAGACGGGTCGTTCCTTGATTCGGCGGCGTGTCGCTACCCCACAAAACGATTACAAGGCTACCTTGGCGGCCATTGTCGGTCTGGTCGAATCCGTCGAACGCGAGACGGGGCAGCAGGCTAGAGTGGGAATCGGGATTCCTGGCGCTGAATCCTTGAGCACGGGCCTTATCAAGAATGCCAATTCCACCTGCCTGATCGGTAAGCCGCTGCGGAGTGACCTGCAAGCGTTGTTGCAACGCGCTGTCAGGGTGGCTAACGACGCGAATTGCTTCGCGCTTTCGGAAGCCGTCGATGGTGCCGGACAAGGTGCCGAGGTAGTTTTCGGCGTCATCCTTGGCACTGGGGTGGGAGGAGGTATTGTCGTTCGTCACCAAACCATTGATGGCATTAACCGTATTGCCGGGGAATGGGGGCACAATCCTCTGCCCTTTTGCGATGAAGAAACATGCCCGCCGCCACGCTGCTACTGCGGTCGCGTTGGTTGCATTGAATCCTGGATTTCCGGCCCCGGCTTGGCAGACGATCATCTGCGCCACGGTGGCAACAGGTTGAGCGCCGAGGAAATCGCCGTCATGAGCGCAAACGGACATACCGCCTGTGAAGCGACACTTGGTCGTTACGAGCGCCGACTGGCCAGGTCTCTGGCAATGGTCATCAATATTCTTGATCCCGAAATAATTGTCTTGGGGGGCGGATTGTCTAATATTGATCGTCTTTACGAGAATGTACCGTCGCTTTGGCGGCAGTATGTATTTTCGGATTCGGTCGCCACTCGGCTGGTACAAAATCAGCATGGCGACTCATCCGGCGTACGTGGTGCAGCTTGGTTGTGACGGAAACGTGTTCCACGTGAAACGACTAACTTTGGATAACTGACAAGTCTATGCTCTGGCTCAAACTTTTTCTTCCGTTCGCGGGTGCCTACTTTCTCTCCTATCTTTACCGAACAGCAAACGCGGTCATTGGGCCTGTGTTAACCGATGAGTTGGCGCTTGGTGCGGGGAGTCTGGGTCTGCTAACCAGCGCTTATTTTCTGGCCTTTGCCGCCGCTCAATTACCACTCGGCATGCTGCTCGACCGCTTTGGTGCTCGGCGTGTCGAATCTGGACTGTTGCTTATCGCAGCAGCAGGGGCCGTGATATTTGGACTAGGGCATGGCATTGCTCATCTAGCCATTGGGCGCGCCCTGATCGGGCTTGGTGTTTCAGCCTGCCTGATGGCCGCATTCAAGGCATTTTCTTTGTGGTTTCCAGTAGAGCGCCAAGCATCGTTGACGGGCTGGATCATGACTTCTGGCGGACTGGGGGCACTGGCGGCGACCGCTCCGCTCGAAGCCGCGCTACACATTACCGGTTGGCGAGAAATATTTTTTGCGCTCGCTGGCCTAACCTTGATCGTCGCCATCTGGCTGTTTTTTAGCATACCGGAAAAAAAGGGGGAGGTGCTGCCCGAAGCAGTAAGCGTGCAGTGGTATGGGGTCAAACAAGTTTTCGCCAGCGCTCATTTCTGGCGCTTTGCACCAATGGGACTCACGCTAATCGGCGGCTTCATGGCGGTACAGAGCCTGTGGTCTGTTTCCTGGCTGATGCAGGTCAATGCCTACTCACGCGCAAGCGCTGCCGAGCATCTCGCCGCTATGAGCGTTGCCATGCTCGTCGCTTACGTGTTGATTGGCCTGCTCGCCACAGAGCTTGCACGAAGAGGAATCAAGCCGATAGCACTGCTTGCCGGGGCGCTGGCGCTTTCGCTCGTCACGTTGACACTGATCGTCAGCCAAAGTCTTGACCAAACCTTGCTGCTCTGGATTGCCTACGGTGCTTTCTCAAGTTTTGGAACCCTCGCGTATTCGCAGGCAGCGGCAGGCTTTCCGATATCGCTTTCCGGTCGCGCTAACACGGCCTTTAACTTGATGGTTTTTGTTGGTGCTTTTGGCGTGCAATGGGGGCTTGGTTTGCTGATCGAGCTATTGCAATCGCAGGGACAAAACGTCGCTAGCGCACATCGCTTGGCGTTTCTGCTACTTCTTGGCCTACAAGTGTTTGCTTACCTCTGGCTTCTATTTGCGCCGCGCTTCTGGCGCACCGCAGTACGATAAAGGCAAGAATTTCCTACTCAGAACTCAAACGGATCGACTTCGAGGTGCCAGCGCAAACGCGCAGATGCCTTGAAGGCTGAGATCACCGTAATCCATTCTGCCAGAAATGCCTGCAGTGCCCGACGCGAGGCGGATTCAACCAGCAACTGACCGCGCTCGAAATTTGCACGACGAGCCAAGCGCATCGGTATCGGGTCGTAGAGCATTACATCGACGTGCTGTTCGGGCAACTTCCAATCTCGGGCCATCGACAAAAAGGCTATGGCTTCGGTCATCTGCGGCGCTTCGGCACGTAACATGGCTTGATAGCCGTAAGGGGGAAAACCCGCTTGTTCGCGCTCTTTTAGTAACTGTGCAGCGAAGGCGGGGTAATCGTGCCGCACTAGAGCCGCATAGAGTGGGTGATCGGGATACTGGGTCTGGATCAAAACTTCCCCCGGTAGTTCTGCTCGACCGGCGCGACCGGCCACCTGCATCATCTGTGCAAATAGACGCTCGGGAGCGCGCCAGTCTGCTGCAAAAAGCGCTGCATCGGCACCAATAGCGCCGACCAGAGTCAGATTGGGGAAGTCGTGTCCTTTGGCTAGCATCTGGGTTCCAACCAGTATGTCAGCATGGCCACTGTGAATTTTTTCAACCAGGATCTCCCACTGCTTCCGGCTTTTTGCGGAATCACGATCAACGCGCAAAATACGCGCATCGGGAAAGCGCTCGGCAAGTGTGGCCTCAAGACGTTGGGTACCACGGCCAAAAGGGTGAATATCCTGATTCCCACAGGTTGGACAATTCTTCGGGATACGACTTTCAAAACCGCAGTGGTGACAGCGCAAGCGGCCATCAGCCAGGTGCAAGACAAGATTTGCCGCACAGCGCTGACAACGTGAAACCCAAGCGCAGGCAGCGCAAGCCAGCACCGGTGCGTAGCCACGGCGGTTAAGAAAGACCAGGCTCTGTTCGCCACGTTCTAATCGTTTTTCGAGGGCCAGCAGCAGTGCACCCGAAAGTCCATCTTCCAGTTTCTCAAGACGGGTGTCGATACACCGTACAGTCGGCAGTCGTGCATTTTCCACCGCACGTTCATTTAAACTCAGGAGCGCGTAACGACCGTGTGCTCTTCGGTCAGTAGCATTGGCCCAACTCTCTAGCGAAGGAGTTGCTGAACCCAGCACAATCGGTACGCCACGTTCACGGGCACGGAAAACAGCGACATCGCGTGCCGAGTAACGCATACCATCCTGCTGCTTGAAAGATGAGTCATGCTCCTCATCAACTACAATCAGCCCCAAATCAGGCAGAGGTGTGAAAACGGCAAGGCGGGTGCCCAAAACTATGCGCGCCCTCCCTTCAAGGGCCGCTCGCCAGTTGCGTGTACGAGCCGCCTCCCCCAGTTCGCTATGCAGGCTGACCAAGCCGGCAGTTGGAAAGCGTGCTGCGATGCGGGCTTCAAGTTGCGGTGTAAGATTAATTTCCGGGACAAGCAATAGGGTTTGCCGCCCTGCGGTAAGAGCGCGCTCAAGTAGGCGTAGATAAACCTCTGTTTTGCCACTACCCGTGATGCCGTGCAGCAAATAAGCGCGAAAGCCCTCCGTTGTCGGGGCGATCAAATCGAGCACACTTTGCTGCTCGACAGTCAACAGGGGAGGCGTTTGCGCCGGAGTTTCGTTTTTCGGCCGACGACTCATTCTGGCCTTGGGTGGATCGATACGACGCAGCCCGCTCGGCAAGGTCGATAACATGACTTCGCCGAGCGGTGCGTGGTAGTAAGACGCACAAAATTCCGTCAAGCGAAACCATTCCGCTGGCAGTGCTGGCAAATCGCGAAAAATGCTTTCGATACATTTTAGCTGCTCAGGCGGATAGTCGCTGCTCGCTGGTTGAGCAACAATAATCCCGATCTTGGTACGCTTGCCGAATGGAACGAGTACCCTGCACCCGATATCGGCAGCAGATGTCGCCAAGTGTTCGGGAACAAGATAATCGAAGAGGCGATTGAGCGGTACATCAAGCGCAACGCGGGCTATTTGCATCTACAACGCTCGCTAGGTGGAACTGCAAAATTTGATCTGATGACGCAACTGAAGCGATGTTACGCAGCGGCCACAAAAAACGTCATCCTTGTTTGGAATGACGGGGCAGGGATGCTTTTTGTTGACTTCCGGGCGCCAAAACTTCTGTGGATAAGTTTGTGGATGAAGTTCGTAAAACCTATTCAAGCACCTCGGCAGCAAGGAATTTTTCTAACATTATGAACAACGTTTAATAATTAATTCGTTATTAATCATAATATTATTTTTTTAATTTGATTCGCAAGGCGTTTGTGACAGTTTAATGAAACGGCGAAAGTTCTGTGTATAAGTTAACTGTGCCGTGGTTCTTTGGTGCATCGATCAAGCCGGAGAAAATCAATTTCTCCGCTAGCCTATGTGGATCAAAGAGTCCTTACGCGCTGCGTTTTACTGTATTCATGCACGGTATCGACTAGGGCAGTGACATGTTCCGGGGGCGTAAATTGCGAGATGCCGTGGCCTAGGTTAAAAACATGGCCAGTGTCGCCGGGGCCATAGCTGTCGAGCACCTTCTTTGCCTCCAGCGCGATCTTGTCCGGGGAGGCGAACAGAACGTTGGGATCCAGATTACCTTGCAGGGACACCTTGTGACCAACGCGCCGCCGTGCCTCTCCAATATCTATCGTCCAGTCGAGACCTACGGCATCGCAACCGATATCGGCAATCGATTCCAGCCAGAGACCGCCTCCTTTGGTGAACACAATCGACGGAATGCGCTCGCCATCTTTTTCTTTGATTAAACCGGCAACGATACGCCGCATATAGTGCAGCGAAAATTCCTGATAAGCCGCTGCCGAAAGACCGCCGCCCCATGAATCGAAAATCATCACCGCCTGTGCGCCAGATTCGATCTGGGCGTTCAAGTAGGCGATCACTGCGTCCGCCGTGACCGACAAGATTCGATGCATTAAATCCGGGCGGTTATAGATCATCGTTTTGACCCGCCGGTAATCACTGCTTGAAGCCCCTTCGACCATATAACAGGCGAGCGTATAGGGGCTACCTGAAAAGCCGATCAATGGCACTGAATTGTCGAGTGCGCGGCGAATTTCAGAGACACCGTCCATCACGTAGCGCAGGTGATCCCAAGGATCGGGAGCGGCCAGATCACGGATGGCCCATTCTTCAGTCAAGGGCCGTTCGAATTTCGGACCTTCTCCTTCGGTAAAGTAAAGGCCCAAGCCCATCGCATCCGGTACCGTCAGAATGTCGGAGAACAAGATTGCCGCATCCAGATCGTAACGGGCCAGGGGTTGCAGCGTGACCTCGCAAGCCATAGCCGGCGACTTGCACAATTGCAAAAAGCTGCCAGCCCGCTTGCGTGTTTCGCAATACTCCGGCAAATAGCGGCCAGCCTGGCGCATCAGCCATAAAGGGGTATGGTCTGTCGGCTCTTTAAGCAGGGCGCGCAGAAAATTGTCATTGCGTGGTCGTGTCACGTAAGGCTCCGCCGAAAAATGGGGTTCGCAGGAAAGCGGCGATTATCCGCTTTGTACCCTACTTGCGCCAGAAGGCCGGGGTTAAAACCACCAGTAGCGTAAAGATTTCCAGGCGACCAAGGAGCATGGCAAAGGTGCATACCCACGTCTGAAAGTCCGTCAACACCGCGAAGGTTGTCGCCGGGCCTACCTGATTCAAGCCTGGACCGGTGTTGTTGATGCTGGCAACCACCGCTGAAAAAGCCGTGATGATTTCCAGTCCCGAAAAGGAAAGCAGCAGGGTCATCGAGACAATACTGACCATATACATAAAACCAAATGCCAGTACGGCAAAAAGGATGTTGTTGGGCATGATGGCGCCGCCAACCTTGACCGGATGCACCGCATTCGGGTGCATGGCACGTACCAGTTCGCGGTAAACCTGCTTGTAGAGCAGAATGGCACGAATCATTTTGATACCCCCGCCGGTCGAACCGGCGCTGGTCACGAAACTGCTCAGAAACAGCATCCACAAGGGCGCAAAAAAAGGCCACAGGTTGTAATCGGTATTGGCAAAACCGGTCGTCGTTGCGATCGAAACAACGTTGAATGCCGCGAAGCGGAACGACTCGCTAAAGCTTGGGTAGATTTCATGCTCTGTCAGGAAAACAGCGATACCGAGTACGCTGCCAAGAGTCACCAATAGAAACCACTTGGCCTCGGGATCCTGCACATACGGACGAAATGATCGACCAGAGATGGCCACGAAATGAGTGGCAAAGTTCATTCCGGCAATCAACATGAAACCGATGGTTACGGCCTCAATGGCCGGTGAATCAAAAAATCCGAAACTGGCATCATGACTGGAGAACCCCCCCAGACCCATGGTTGAAAAAGAATGCATGACGGCATCCATCCAGGTCATTCCGGCCCAATGGAAGGCCAGAACGCAGCAGAGGGTGATTGCCGCATAGAGCACCCATAGCCCCTTCGCCGTCTGCGCGATGCGCGGAGTCATTTTAGAGTCCTTCATCGGCCCCGGCGTCTCAGCCTTGAACATCTGTCGGCCACCGATACCCAGCAGAGGCAGCACAGCGACGGCGAGAACGATTAAGCCCATGCCGCCGAGCCAAACCAACTGGCTGCGCCAGAAATTGATCGACACCGGCATCTTGTCGAGGTCGGAAAATACGGTCGCACCGGTCGTCGTCAAGCCGGACACCGCCTCAAAGTAGGCATCGGTGAAACTGCAGTTGAGCTGGATAATCAGCGGTAGCCCGGCATAGATCGGCAGCACCGTCCACACCAGGGCAACCATCAGGAAACCATCACGTATCGTCAGGTCGCGCTTGTGCTTGCGCGTAGAAAACCACAAGGCCAGACCTGTGCCGAGGGTAAGCAACATGGCTTCGTCAAATGCGCTTTCAGCACCATCCTGCATGGCCCACGACACGCTCCAGGGCACCAGCATCGTCAGGCCAAACATGAAAATGACCAAGGAAAGAACACGTACTACCGGATAATAACGTTCCATGCCGGCCTCTTAAAAAAAGTGGAAGCCCACTTCGAAAAGTTTTTCCACCTTCGTGACCACTTTTTTGCTCAGGCAAAAGATGATCACATGATCGTCGGCTTCAATAACCACATCCTTGTTGGCAATCACCACATGCCCCTTACGCTTCTGCATGGTCATGCCCAGGTAGCCAATATCCTCCAACTTGTCCAAATTGCGCACGATAGCGCCTATCGTCGCACCGGGAATAATGGGCAAGTCGCCAATTCGTCGACCGACGACCTTCGAACTTTTTTCGTCGCCATGCGCGACAATCTCCAGTGCTTCGGCCGCACCGCGCCGCAAGCTGTGCACTTGCGCCACATCCCCGCGTCGAACGTGCGCCAGCAAGCTGCCGATCGAGACTTGTGCCGGTGAAATGGCAATATCGATGGGGCCTCCCTGCACCAGATCGGCGTAAGCACGACGGTTAATCAAGGCCAGTACACGTTTGCAGCCCATGCGCTTGGCCAGGGAAGCAGCCATGATGTTATCTTCGTCGTCGTTGGTCAGTGCCAGAAAAAGGTCCATTTCATCAATGGCTTCCTGCTGCAGTAACTCTTCATCCGTCGCATCGCCGTGCAAGACCAGTGTCGATTGCAAAGCGTTGGTGATGAATTCGGCGCGGGCGCTCGATCCTTCGAAAATCTTGACCTCGTATTTTTGTTCCAGGACTTTCGCTACGCGCAAGCCGATGTTGCCGCCGCCGGCGATCATCACGCGGCGCACCGGGTTCATCATGCGGCGCATTTCACGCATGATTCGGCGAATGTGTTCATCGGCCGCCAGGACGAAAACTTCGTCACCATCTTCAATCACCGTCTCTCCGGTCGGCGGAATAGGGTGGTCGCGCCGGAAAATCGCCGCAATCCGCGCATCGACCCCTCCTCCTAGATGTCCGCGCATTTCCCTAATCGGCCTGCCGACCATCAACCCACCGGCGTAGGCGCGTACAGCGATCAACGAAACGCGATTGGCGGCAAAGGAAAGCACCTGCAAGGCCTCGGGAAACTCGACAAGCTTGGCGATATAGTCCGTAATCACCTGCTCCGGGCAGAGTGCGTAGTCAACCGCGAAATTCTCGGGGGCGAGGAGTATTTCACTCTCCAGAAAATCGCTGGAACGTAGGCGCGCGATGCGGGTCGGCACGTTAAAAATGCTGTGTGCCACCTTGCAGGCGACCAGATTGGTTTGATCGCTTTGTGTCAGCGCGATTAACAGGTCAGCGTCGTCCAGCCCCGCTTCACGCAGGACGGAAGGGTGCGAGGCATTGCCAGTAACAGTGCGCAAATCGAGACGATCCTGCAGGAACTGCAGGCGCCCATGGTCGATATCGACGACCGTAATGTCGTTTTCCTCGGAAACCAGGCTTTCCGCAACGCTGGCGCCGACCTGACCTGCGCCCAGAATAACTACTTTCATTTATATTCCCCCACAACACTTGTTGCCCCAAACGCCGATTGACGGCTTTCTCTCTTTGGCCGATGGAACGCCGCGCAACCAGGCACCTCCTCTGGAAGCCGCGCCAATAGGCGTTCTCCAGAGGGACTACTCGGAGAGAGCCTGTTTACGCCACTCTCCAGCCACCCCCTCTGGAGATCGTTTATCCATGCGGGTCTTCAGGCATGCCGTGCAAAAAATCCCGATGCTACGGCGTGGCTTCTTCTCGCACGCTCATGGCGGTACGTGCACCAGGGGTGCCCAGATTATTCGCCACGCCTTCCCAAGTTAAGGCCGAGCTGCTTTAGCTTGCGATAAAGATGAGTTCGTTCCAGGCCAGTTTTTTCCGCGACACGCGTCATATTGCCCAGTTCCTGCCGCAAGTGGTGCTCAAAATACAGGCGCTCGAATGCCTCGCGCGCATCGCGCAGCGGCTGGTCGAAGAACGGTAGTGCAGATTGGGGTGTCGGCGTTTCGCCCGAATCGCGCTGCAGGACGCGCGCTACATCTTCAGATGAAATTTCATCCTCCAGTGCCGATAAAGCCAGATTTTTTACGGTAGCCAGTAGTTCCGTCCATTCCCCCGGCCAACGGTACATCCGCAAGGCGTTCAGCGCGCCGCTCGACAGGTGGCGCAAAGGTATCTCGCGCCGCTCGGCGAGATGCGCCAGTATCAGAGCCGCAATTTCCGGCACGTCGTCGGCGTGTCC
>CAXNNH010000034.1:0-10186 GCA_964203325.1 Burkholderiales bacterium
TTTTGTGACTCAGGATCAAAGGCTATGCGTTTAATTCAGAGGGCGCTGACGTTCGATGACGTCCTTCTTGTACCCGCCCACTCCGTGATTCTCCCTCGCGATGTCAGCCTCAAGACGCGTCTGACGCGCAAAATTTCTCTGAATATGCCTCTGGTTTCGGCCGCTATGGATACGGTGACCGAAGCTCGTCTGGCCATTGCGCTAGCGCAGGAGGGTGGAATTGGCATCGTTCACAAAAACTTCAGTCCGAAGGGACAAGCAGGCGAAGTTGCCAAGGTCAAGCGCTTTGAATCCGGCATACTGAAAGATCCGGTCACCGTGCCTCCTGATATGTCAGTGCGTGAAGTGCTTGCTTTAACTCGACTGCATAAAATATCCGGTGTGCCGGTGCTTGATGGTAATCTGGTGGTCGGCATCGTGACCAATCGTGATTTACGTTTCGAGACCAATCTTGATCAGCCGGTACAAAATATCATGACGCCGCGAGGGCGTTTGGTAACGGTAAAAGAGGGGGCTTCGGTCGAAGAAGGCAAGGCACTGATTCACAAGCATCGTCTTGAACGTGTGTTGGTTGTCAACGACCAGTTTGAGTTGCGTGGATTGATCACCGTCAAAGACATTATTAAGACCACCGAGCATCCGGATGCCAGCAAGGATGCTTCTGGTCGCTTGCGTGTTGGAGCTGCAATTGGAGTGGGGGCAGGCACTGAGGAGCGGGTCGAGCTACTCGCTGAAGCCGGTGTCGACGTACTGGTCGTTGATACAGCGCATGGCCATTCGCAAGGCGTCCTGGATCGTGTGCGGTGGGTAAAGAAAAACTTCCCTCTGGTTGAAGTAATTGGCGGCAACATTGCCACGGGAGATGCGGCGCGCGCGCTGATCGATCATGGCGCGGATGGCGTCAAGGTCGGCATTGGGCCTGGCTCGATTTGCACTACCCGTATCGTTGCCGGTGTCGGCGTACCGCAGATCACGGCGATTCAAATGGTTTCGAACGCTCTCAAAGGCTCGGATGTGCCGATGATTGCCGATGGCGGCATACGTTACTCGGGAGATATTTCGAAGGCCATTGCGGCCGGCGGCAATTCGGTGATGCTCGGAGGATTGTTTGCCGGTACCGAAGAGGCACCCGGTGAAGTTGAGCTGTTTCAGGGACGCTCCTACAAATCATATCGCGGCATGGGTTCGATAGGAGCCATGTCGGCTGGCGCAGCCGATCGCTATTTCCAGGAAAATACGGCTAATGTTGAAAAACTGGTGCCAGAAGGCATCGAAGGTCGCGTTCCCTACAAAGGTTCGGTGTTGGCGGTCATTCATCAATTAATGGGTGGCCTGCGTTCCTCGATGGGCTATCTCGGTTGCGCAACGATAGATGAAATGCACGAGCGTGCTGGTTTTGTCGAAATTACTTCGGCCGGGGTACGTGAATCGCATGTGCATGACGTGCAGATTACCAAAGAAGCGCCTAACTATCGCGTTGAGTAATCGATTCTTGTCCCGAAGGGCGGCTCTATGAGCCGCCCTTATTCATTCAAGGCTCAATAATGTCCCACCAAAAAATTCTCATTCTCGACTTTGGCTCCCAAGTCGCCCAGCTCATTGCCCGTCGTGTGCGCGAACAGCAGGTCTATTGCGAACTGCATCCGTACGACGTTTCGGAGTCATTCATCCGCGACTTCAATCCACAAGGCATCATTCTCTCGGGCGGCCCAAATTCGGTGTATGAAGCCGATGAAGTCAAGGCACCATCGCTTGTTTTTGAATTGGGTGTCCCCGTCCTTGGCATCTGTTATGGAATGCAGACCATGGCAGTACAGCTTGGCGGGAAAGTCGAGGGGTCGAGCAAGCGTGAATTCGGTTATGCCGAGCTGCGTGCGCGTGGTCATTCGCTGCTGTTCAAAGGCATTCAAGATCGCACTAATACCAAAGGCCATGGACTACTCGATGTCTGGATGAGCCACGGCGACAAGGTCAGTGAACTACCGCCCGGCTTCAAGGTAATTGGCAGCAATGAATCGACACCGATTGCCGCGATAGCCGACGAAGCACGCAAATTCTATGGCGTCCAGTTTCACCCAGAAGTGACGCACACGATCAAGGGGCGTCAGATGTTTGCACATTTTGTGCACGACATCTGTGGCTGCGGTCACGACTGGACGATGCCCGGTTACGTCGACGAAGCCATTGCCAAAATTCGCCAACAGGTTGGCAGCGAAGAAGTGATTCTTGGCCTTTCCGGTGGCGTCGACTCCTCGGTTGCTGCCGCGCTGATCCATCGGGCGATTGGCGAACAGCTCACCTGCGTTTTCGTGGACAACGGGCTGCTGCGATTAAATGAAGCCGAGCAGGTGATGGAAACCTTTGCCCGCAACCTCGGTGTCAAGGTGATTCATATCGATGCTGCAGCGCAATTCATGGGGCACCTGAAAGGCATCTCTGAGCCGGAACAAAAACGCCGGATCATCGGTCGTGAGTTTGTTGAAGTTTTCCAGGTGGAATCGCAAAAACTGGACAACGCCAAGTGGTTGGCGCAAGGTACTATTTACCCGGATGTTATTGAATCTGCAGGTGCCAAGACCAAGAAAGCGCACACCATAAAAAGTCATCACAATGTTGGTGGGCTACCGGAAACACTCAATCTCAAACTCCTGGAACCACTACGCGAATTGTTCAAAGACGAAGTGCGCGAGTTGGGCGTCGCCCTCGGCCTACCGCACGATATGGTATATCGTCACCCCTTCCCCGGTCCAGGCTTAGGCGTGCGCATCCTCGGCGAAGTCAAGCAGGAATTTGCGGATCTGCTGCGTCGTGCCGACGCGATATTCATCGATGAACTACGCGCAGCCGGCTGGTACGAAAAAACCAGCCAGGCCTTCGCTGTCTTCCTACCTGTAAAGAGTGTTGGCGTAATGGGTGACGGGCGTACCTACGAATATGTTGTCGCTCTGCGTGCAGTGGAAACCCAGGATTTCATGACAGCTCAGTGGGCCGAATTGCCACACAGTTTGCTCGGCAAGGTTTCAAACCGCATCATTAACGAAGTGCGCGGTATCAACCGCGTCGTCTATGACATTTCGGGCAAGCCGCCAGCAACAATCGAGTGGGAGTAAAAATTAAGCGCTAACCTATAGATTTAAAAAACACTCTTTTGTTTCACAAATCTTTCACAACGACTTTTAAGTCGTTGTTTTTTTTGAGGTTCGTCCTTCTGCTCCGAACTCAGCGTCGTGAGGTCTGGAAGTTCATGCATGTGATGAAGTGTCGCCTGAGAACATGGGAAAGGCGAGCGTAGGCTGAACAGTCACGTTTATTCTTGATAATGGCGGAGGTTATTTCTGCTGTTCTCTAGCTATTTTCCTTTGCAATCAATAAATGGGCCGCAATTGCGGCCCATTTATTTTCAGGCGGATTTGTACCCCGCCACCCGATCAGTATTAATGAATGCTTACATCTACCCTACGCGCTTCAGATGGATTACCTGAACCCATAGTGACCTCAGGTTTCTGCAACCAGACGCGAACTTCGCCAATCCCCATTGTCTTCAGTACATCGCGAACCGCGATAGCACGACTTTTCGCCACCTGTTCGTTGGTCGCCATGTCACCGCTTGGATCGTGAAATCCAGAAATAACTAGCGTCGTGCCAGGGTGAGCCAGAGCAAGGGTGACGATCGGTTCGAGTGTCTTGCTGGTATCGGCCGGCACTACGGACGAACCGCTCGCGAAAAAGATACTCGCTGGCGCCGGGATACCTACTGCCGGCATCGGTTCGGATGAACTGACGTTGGCAACAGCGGCATGAGGCGCGGCATGCGGAATAGCCGCACTCATCGGTTTGTCCGTAGCTGCCGGAACCACTAGAGGAACAATCATCAGGGCTACGATGTTGATGATCTTGATCAGCGGATTAACTGCCGGGCCGGCGGTATCTTTGTATGGATCGCCGACGGTGTCACCTGTTACCGCAGCCTTGTGGGCTTCGGAACCTTTTCCACCGAAATGGCCATCTTCTATGTACTTCTTGGCGTTGTCCCATGCACCGCCACCGGTCGTCATCGAAATAGCGACAAACAGGCCGGTAATAATGGTGCCCATCAGCAACCCACCCAACGCCTTCGGCCCAAGCAATACGCCAACGAGCACAGGAACTAGGACGGGCAATAGCGAAGGAATAATCATTTCCTTGATTGCCGCCGTGGTCAACATGCCAACTGCGCGTGAATAATCGGGCTTGCCTGTCCCCTCCATAATGCCGGGAATTTCTTTGAACTGGCGACGTACCTCAACAACCACCGAGCCTGCAGCGCGCCCCACCGCTTCCATCGCCATAGCACCGAAGAGGTAAGGAATCAAACCACCGAGGAAGAGACCAATAATCACCATGTGATCGGAAAGATCAAAGGCCATGGTGTAGCCCAGTCTGGCATCCAGGGCATGCGTGTAATCGGCGAAAAGAACTAGTGCCGCCAAGCCAGCCGAACCGATAGCGTAACCCTTGGTCACTGCCTTCGTCGTATTGCCTACAGCGTCCAACGGATCGGTAACATCGCGCACTTCTTTTGGCAAACCCGCCATCTCAGCGATACCACCCGCGTTGTCGGTAATAGGACCATAAGCGTCAAGCGCAACGACAATACCGGTCATCGAAAGCATGGCCGTCGCGGCAATGGCAATGCCGTACAAACCAGCCAGCGCGTAGGTAATGTAAATTGCAGCGCAGACGGAAAGTACCGGCAGCGCAGTAGACTTCATCGATACGCCGAGACCCGCGATGATATTGGTGCCGTGGCCTGTTGTAGACGCTTGTGCGATGTGCTTGACCGGGCCAAATTCGGTGGCTGTATAGTATTCGGTGATCCATACCAGCAAGCCCGTCAGAACCAGACCAATGGTAGCTGCACCAAAGATGCTCATCGAACTTATAAGCGATCCATCTGCCAGCGTAATACCTTTACCGAGCATCCACGTCGTTACCGGGTAGAAAGCGACCAGAGCCAGAACACCGGCCACCGCCAAGCCACGGTAGAGGGCGTTCATGATCTTGCCACCATCGTTGGATTTAACGAAGAAACAGCCAACGATCGAGGCGATGATCGAGACACCGCCCAGTACCAGCGGGTAGATCACCAAATTATCGTTTGCATTGGCGACACCTTTGAGCATCATCGCACCGAGCACCATGGTTGCGACTACAGTCACGGCGTAGGTCTCAAAGAGATCGGCAGCCATGCCGGCGCAATCGCCAACGTTGTCACCAACGTTATCGGCAATCACCGCCGGGTTACGCGGATCATCTTCCGGAATACCGGCCTCGACCTTGCCGACCAAGTCAGCGCCCACATCGGCACCCTTGGTAAAGATGCCACCACCGAGCCTGGCAAAAATCGAGATCAGTGAGCCGCCGAAGGCCAAGCCAACCAATGGCTCAACTGCATGTTGAAGGTCGACGCCACTTTCGCGAAGAAAGGCGTAATAGCCGGCAACACCCAGCAGGCCCAATCCAACGACCAGCATGCCTGTAATAGCGCCGCCCTTAAAGGCGACATCCAGCGCAGCCGCAATGCCGCTGCGTGCGGCTTCTGCCGTACGCACGTTGGCACGAACGGAAACATTCATGCCAATAAAGCCTGTAGCTCCCGACAAAACGGCTCCGATAACAAAACCGACCGCCATCAACTTTCCGAGAAAAATACCAATCAGAATGGCCAGAACGATACCGACCAGACCAATCGTCGTGTACTGTTTATTGAGATAAGCGGAAGCACCCACCTGAATTGCCTTGGCAATCTCCTGCATCCTCTCGTTACCGGCCGGTAACGAGAGGATCCATTTCGTCATAACTGCGCCGTAAAGCACTGCAATGACCGAGCACACTAGCGCAAGAACGAGACCTTCTGACATAAATATACCCCCCTATGAAACATGGAATAGAAAAAGGGGACTAATCGTCCCCTTACACCCAACCTTAAATGCTGAACTCATCCAGTTTTTTTGTCACCGCCACGTTCTTGAGGCGTACATACTGGGGTAGGCCATCCTTGTAGGGGGGATAGTCTTCCCCCTTGATCAATGGTTCCAGATATTCGCGGCATTTCTCCGTAATACCGAAACCATCGTTGGTGATGAAGCTCTGAGGCATCATTTTTTCAACGTTGGCCACTTCACTAAGCTGGGCCATTCCAACTTTCCACTTGTAAGGAGAGTTGGATTTGCGCTCAATCGTCGGCATAACGGAGTTATGCCCCTTGAGGGCAAACTCAACGGCGGCCTGGCCCATTGCATAAGCCTGTTCGACATCGCTCTTCGATGCAATATGGCGCGCAGCACGCTGCAGATAGTCGGCCACTCCCCAGTGGTACTTTAGGCCTAGACCTTCACGAATAATGTTAGCCACGACCGGTGCTACACCTCCCAACTGGGAATGACCGAAAGCATCCTTGAGACCTTGATCGGCCAAGAACTTACCGTCGGCACTCTGCACACCTTCGGATACCACCACCGTGCAGTAACCGAACTTCTTCACCATCTCATCGACCTTGGCCAGGAATTTTTCTTTATCGAAGGCAATTTCGGGAAATAGAATCACGATCGGCTGTTCGGCATCTTCGGTAGATGCCAGCGCACCTGCCGCTGCAATCCATCCAGCATGCCGCCCCATTACTTCGAGCACAAAGACCTTCGTCGAGGTTTTGCACATCGATGCCACATCAAAAGTCGCTTCCAGTGTGGATACGGCAATGTACTTGGCAACCGAACCGAAACCAGGGCAGTTGTCAGTGATCGGCAGATCGTTATCGACGGTCTTTGGCACATGAATTGCCTGAATCGGATACCCCATTTTTTCTGCGAGCTGCGAAACCTTCAGGCAGGTGTCAGCCGAGTCGCCACCGCCGTTGTAAAAGAAATAACCGATGTTATGCGCCTTGAACACCTCGATCAGGCGTTCATATTGCAGTTTGTTTTCCTCTAGGCTCTTCATTTTGTAACGACAGGAACCGAAAGCACCTGAGGGTGTGTGGCGCAGCGCGGCAATGGCCTTGTCCGATTCCTTGCTGGTATCAATCAAATCTTCAGTCAAGGCTCCAATTATGCCGTTTCGTCCAGCGTACACCTTGCCGATTTGATCTTTGTGCAAACGTGCTGTCTCAATGAGGCCGCAAGCGCTGGCATTAATGACTGCCGTAACCCCACCTGACTGCGCATAAAAAGCGTTTTTAGCTTTCGGCGTTTTTGTTGTTGTCGCCATGTTTCCTCCTTTTGATGGTAAAAAATATTTATATTAAGGTAGTAAGTACTTCGTTCTTAATTGCATCAAGCGATCCGACACCGATAACCTTGCGGTATTTAGGGGCGCCGGGAGCGCCGCTTTTACCCCAGCTCGAATAAAATTCCACCAGAGGCTTGGTTTGGCTGTGGTACACGTCAAGGCGCTTCTTCACCGTTTCCTCTCTGTCGTCATCACGCTGGATAAGTGGTTCGCCCGTGGCGTCGTCCTTGCCTTCTGTCTTGGGCGGATTGAAGACAACGTGATAGGTGCGGCCTGAAGCAGTATGCACGCGACGCCCGCTCATACGCTTGATTATTTCATCATCGGCAACGTCGATCTCAAGCACATAGTCGAGGTCGATGCCCTGGGTACGTAGCGCCTCGGCTTGCGGAATAGTGCGCGGAAATCCATCGAACAGAAAGCCCTTGGCGCAATCGGCTTGCTTTAGTCGCTCGGCAATCAAACCGAGAATAATTTCATCGGATACCAGCCCACCTGCATCCATTATTTTTTTTGCTTCCAGTCCCATGGGGGAACTTGCTTTGACAGCAGCACGTAGCATGTCCCCTGTAGAAATTTGTGGAATCCCGAATTTTTCGCAAATAAATTGCGCTTGGGTACCCTTACCAGCTCCCGGCGCACCGAGCAAAATAATTTTCATGCTTCTCCTCCTATGGTTTATTGAATGAAATAAAGTTGTTTTTATTGTTGTTGTTTCAGAACTACTCCCTATCAGCGCTGATTCTGTGAGTGATATTGCCATCTGATGGGGAGTATAAGCCGAAAGCTATATTCTATTTACGGCGGGGTCAACTGCTGGACCGGGCAAACCAGTCACGCATACGCGCCGCATCCTCTGCGGTGTCCACTCCTGGCATTGGCAAATGCTCCGTTATTGCCACATTAATACGAAAACCATGCCAGAGAGCGCGAAGCTGCTCAAGCGCTTCAAACCCTTCAAGAGGCGAAGGGGTGAGTTTTGCATAGGCGCGTAAAAAACGGGCGCGATAAGCATAAAGTCCAACATGTCTATAGGCGGGAAGGGCGGAGGGCAGGGTTTCTCCTCCTGCCTCGCGAGCGAAATGATCGCGCGCATAGGGAATGGGCGCTCGCGAAAAATAAAGGGCATCACCGCCTTTGGTGCAGACTACTTTAACGATATTCGGATTGAAAAAAACGGCGGCGTCATCAATCGGATGCGCCACGGTAGCAATATCCGCCCCGCTGTTGGCCAGTTGGCGCGCCGTTTGCTCAATGAGCACCGGATCGATCAGCGGCTCATCGCCCTGCACGTTAACAACAATGGTTTCATCATTCCAACCGAGCAATTCGACTACTTCGGCCAAACGATCGGTGCCACTCTGATGATCGATGCGGGTGAGCACTACCGAAATACCATGACTTTCAGCGGCCGCCTGCACATCGGAATGATCGGTTGCCACCCAAATTTCTTCGGCACCCGACAACAGAGCACGCTCAACCACCCTCACCACCATCGGCTTGCCGCCGAGATCAAGCAGCGGTTTTGCGGGCAAACGCGTCGAGGCATAACGCGCAGGAACAACTACCTTGAACTTCACAAGCCCTCCTGCCGTTCAGTTTCCATCGCTGTTAAGTCGACGAGCTTCGTCTTCCAGCATGATGGGGATATCGTCGCGAATCGGAAATGCCAGCTTACAGGGCTTACATACCAGTTCCGACTCGGGCTTACGGTATTCGAGATTGGCCTTGCAAATTGGGCAGACAAGGATGTCAAGCAAGCGCGCGTCCATTGAGTTTCTCCAGAATTGTTTCGAGCAAACCGGTACCGTCAGGCAAATTTTGGATACTCGCTTTAACAGGAAGTACCCACGCCTCACCCAAGGCTAGCGCTGCACATTTTACTGCATCTTTCTCAGTCATCAGTAGCACACCGTCGTGAGCAAAGGCAAGGTCGTTCATACTGTAAACATGGTGATCTGGAAACGGATGCTCTTCAAACTCAAGTCCAAGCTTTTTGAGTTGAGAAAAGAAACGGGCTGGATGCCCGATGCCGGCCATGGCGTAAAGACGCTTGCCACGTAAGGAATCGGCGACACAGCACTGACTTTGGTCGGTCAGCGCGAGAAAGCGCTCTCCCCCAAGGCTCATGCTAAACTGCAACACACCGCACGCTGCTCGTGCCACACTCAATTCAGGAAGACCATTCCAGACGAGTGCCGCAGCAGAACTCAAACGATGCAGCGGCTCACGCAGGGGACCTACTGGTAGCAGGTGGCCATTTCCCGCGCCGCGTCCGTCAAATACCACCACCTCCACTGATCGTTGCAAACGATAGTGTTGCAAACCATCGTCTGAAACGATGACATTGCAAGCAGGATGTGCTGTCAGTAACGCGCGGCCGGCAGCTACGCGATCTCTCCCGACAAAAACGGGAACTCCACTACGTCGAGCGAGGAGAAGGGGTTCATCACCCACTTCGGCACTCGGTGAAGTCGGCCCCACTGAGCGCACACCCTTCGCCGTTCCTCCCGCCGTTCCTCCATACCCCCTGCTAATGATGCCTGGCTCCCAGCCCTCATCGCGCAACCGTTCGACCAGCCAGAGGACGAGTGGCGTTTTACCATTCCCCCCAACGGTGAGATTACCAACGATGATCACCGGCACAGGGAGGCGATGCGACGTGATAAAAGCTGTGCGATAAAGTACTCGCCGGAGAAGTACTATCAGCGAAAAAAACCAAGATAGTGGCAACAAAGGCCATAGCAGCCGCGACAAGTGCTGCCGATACCATAAGAGCGACAGAAATTGTGCGATGCGGGAAGAGAACATCAGCGCAGCGATTGCGTGGCGAAGGATATGTGTGCGTAACCGGCTGTTTGCGCGGCCTGCATGATATCGACGACACTTTGATGCGTTGCCTTGGCGTCGGCATTAATTA
>CAXNNH010000035.1:0-10179 GCA_964203325.1 Burkholderiales bacterium
TGACCCGCCTGCAAGCCAGCGATCAAGACGACGAACTGAACGCTCTGGGGCGTTTTTGTGTCGGCATCTTCCGCTCGGTCGACAATGTTCGCATGTTCAAAGTCGGGCATTTGATTACCGTGCTAACCGTTCTTTTGCTGCTGGCCGGTATCGGCGCAACGGTACTGACCTTTAGTTCGGTGGGCAAGATAGCCAGCGTCTGGCACGATTTCGACTCCGGTCTGGCACGCCGCATCGACTTGCTCAATCATTTTGAGCATCACCTCGGTTATGCCGGCCTGGCCGGGCACTGGCCGGCCGCTGCCGCAGGCGATCAAAGTAGCCGGCAAGCGATACGTGAAGACATTGCCAAAGTGCGCGAAGGGATTCCGGCTTATCGCCTGACGCAACCGGGAGAGGTAGAACGGGCGCAACTCGATGCGCTGGACGCAGCCCTGAATAGTACCGAAGCGGCTTTGTCCACTAGCCAGGTGCTGGATCGGAAGGCGATCAGCACCGCCCTCGCTCAAATCAAGGAAAGCTTGCAGGCGCAGCGGAAAAATGGCGCCGACGCGGTCGAGGACGCGATCTGGACGCTTTCCGCGACGGTCGGCGGCGTTATGGCGCTGGCCTGTCTTTTCCTGCTCGCCTTCGGTCTGTTTTCCTTCTGGTTCATCCGTTTTCGCGTCGCGCAACCGCTGAAGGCGATCAATCTCACCATGAGCGGTTTAGCCGAGGGCGATACCCGGATTAGCGTCCCCTTCGTCGGCAAGGAGGACGAAATCGGAGAAATGGCGCGCGCGGTGCAGGTGTTCAAGGAAAACGCCATTGCCAAAAGCCGCATGGAAACGCAAAAGCAGGACGTGACTCAGCGCGTTAATCTCAGCACGCACGAACTGGCCACTTTGACCAACACGGTGCGCGACAAGATGAAGGAGCAATCGTCATCGACCGCCAGCATGTCGGCCGCTACCGAACAACTGACGGTCAGCATCGATCAGGTCGCACAGAATGCCGGTAGTGCCCTGGCGCTGACCCAGGAAACAGTCGATGCCGTCACCGAGGGCAGTCTGGCGGTTCGCGCAACTATCGGCGCGATGGAAACAACGTCGTCGCTGGTCGGCCAGGTCGCACGCAAGGTACAAGAACTGGGTCAGCAAAGCGAACAGATCCAGGCCATCGTATCGACTATCCAGGGAATCGCCAAGCGCACCGACCTGCTCGCCCTCAATGCCGCCATCGAAGCCGCCCGCGCCGGCGAGGCCGGGAGCGGATTTGCCGTGGTGGCCGACGACGTGCGCAAGCTGGCGGAAAAGGCCAATGTTTCCGCCCGCGATATTCGGACGATTCTGGCCAGCATTCACGAACACGTCGTCGATGTTTCCAGCGATGTTGCCGTCGCATCGAGCAAAGCGGAAGAGAGCGCCACTCAGTCGCGCCAGGTCGAACATGCCTTACGCCAAATCGAGGAACGCTCGGCACGCATGGCCTCGGCCGTAGAGGAGATCGCCAATGCGGCTAACGAGCAGAGCAGTTCCGGGCACGAGATAGCGCGCCAAGTAGAAACGGTCGCCGAGCTGTCGGAAAGCACGTACCACTTGATCGGAAATATCGACAACCTGGTCAACGACCTCAGTCAGAGCGTGGCCAAGCTGTAGTTTCGTTTTGCTTGCCGTTCGTCCATACCTACGCAAAGCTACCCATAGGTAGCTTTGTTGCTGGATTCCTGCTTCGCCGAGGCCGGTTTCACCTTGGGCTTGCGCCAAAGGCCAGAGCCTTCCTCTCCACAGGCTGACACGGTGGAACTCACCGCCAGATTCTTCAAATTGATCGCCGCATTCACGTCGCGGTCGTGAACCGACCCACACTCAGGACAAGCCCACTCGCGCACCACCAGCGGCAAGGTTTCCAGTTTGTGACCGCACGCCGAACACGTCTTGCTGCTGGGATACCAGCGGTCGGCCACGACGATCATCCCGCCGCGCTGTGCCGCCTTGTAGTCCAGTTGCCGCCTGAATTCAAAAAAGCCCATATCGGAAACCGCCCGCGACAAGTGCCTGTTCTTGACCATGCCCCTAACATTCAAATCCTCGATACCGATGGTGTGAAACAGGTGCGTGAGATCGGTCGTGAGTTTGTGCAGCCCATCTTTCCTGATGTTGCCGATTCTGGCGTGCAGCCTGGACAGCCTGGTCTTTGCCTTCTTCCGGTTCTCCGAGCCTTTGACTTTGCGCGACAGGCCGCGCGAGAGCCGTTGCAAACGGCACAGTAACGCCTTGTGGGCTTTCGGGCCTGGAAGCGTTTCCCCCGTCGAGAGCGTTGCCAATGCCGATACGCCAAGATCCACCCCCACCGCGCCTTGGTTTTCGGCTTTGGGCAGAGGCAAATCGTTTTGGGTATCAACGGTGATGCTGACAAACCAGCGGTCGGCCACACGGGAAACCGTGGCCGACATGATTTTGCCGGTGAAGCGCAACGTCTCACGCATACGCACCCAGCCAAGATTGGGGATGCGGATGCGTGAAGCATCAATGCTGAATTGGTCATTGGTCAGGCTGAACCGGTCATGCAGCCCTTTCTTCCTGAATTTCGGGTATTTGGCGCGACCGGCAAAGAAGTTTTTGAAGGCCGCGCCCAACTGGATGATCGCCATTTGCGGCGCGTTCTTGGTGACTTCGAGCATCCACGGGAACTGCTCGCTCTTGATGCTGTTGAGCTGGCGGCGAAGCGCCATTTGAGAAGGCTTTGGTTGGCTGTTGTCGAGTTTCCATGCTTCGTATTGGTGCTGCCACTCCGCCAACGCCCAGTTGTAGGCAAATCGCGCCGTCCCCGTCGCGCGGGCGAAGTAGGTCGCCTGCGCATTGTTCGGGTCGAGCGCGATCTTGTGGGCGATCAGCACGCGGCAGCCTCCACGGCTTGCTTGAGGCCATCAAGCAGCTTCTGATTCTTGCGGCTACGGCTGCCGTAGAGTCTGGCCGAGAACACGGTGATGATTTCCAGCACGTCTTTCGCCAAATCTTCCTCAAACGTCGTATCTACGCCTTGGTTGATGATGAGCACCTCCACGTCTTTCGCTTCGCAAATGGCAAACACCAATTCAGCGCCAAAGCGCAGCAACCTGTCTTTGTGGGCAATGACCAGGCGCCCGACGCGACCTTCGATGATTTCGTCGAGCAGCCGCTTCAAGCCTTTCTTGTTGTAGTTCATGCCGGAACCCAAATCAGCTACAACTTCAAACGTCCAGCCTTGCCTGGCGCAGTAGAGTTCGAGCACCTGCTTTTGCCGCTCCAGATCGTCCTTCTGGTCATGGCTGGAGACGCGGGCGTAGGCAATTGTTTTGCGGTCTTGCGGTGCGGCGTGAAACAACTCAGGCTTGAGTTTTGCAAGATCATAGCGGCGTTGCCGTCCTGCCGTGCGTTCCGGGATCAGCTTGCCTTCGACCTCCCAGCGCCGCAGCGTCGTGATTGAGACGCCCAGTGCTTCAGAGGCTTCGCCTATCGCTACAAATCTATCCATAACAGACAGTATAAGTTAGTTATGGATAGATTCCAAGAAAATGCTCACACCCCTCTTTCTCGTCCTGCTTTCTGCAGGATCTTCACCCGAGGGGCGAGCACAACTCCAGCGTATCCGATGGCTGGAGACCCGCATGGATAAACGATCTCCAGGGGGGTAGGCTGGAGAGTGGCGTGTTTACTGGCTCTCCGGGCAGGTGCCTTGTAGAACGCCTATTTACGCGGCTCTCCGGGTGGGCCTGGGTTCAGACCAAGTTTTTATCAAACTGACGATGGCCAAATTGTTGCGTCGTTGAATCCAACCCGTTGCCAGGAGATGCTTTTGGAAAGGGTCAGTAGCGGGACGTTATCCTTTCTCCAAAGCTGTCACGCAAGGTCTGTCAAGCTCGGAAACCTGCCTATGATTCCATTGTTTAATCGAGCCGCAAGATTGGTTGCGCCTTTGCGCCAGATCGTGGAATAAAAGCAACTCGCATGCCGTCTAACCAGCACCGACTATTTTGAATATGGACATGACGTTATGGCACTCTGCCGCTTTCTCGTACTTATCATCGCCCTTCTTTCGACAACTGTGGTGTATGCCGACTATCTGCCCAAGGCAGAGCATGTGGCGGATAACGTCTATGCCATCGTCGGTCCGCTCAACCAGCGCAGCCAACAGAATGAAGGGCTTAATGCCAACTACGGTTTCATCGTTACGCCGGAAGGTGTCGTGTTAATTGATTCCGGTGCCAGCCGGTTGGGTGCGATGAAACTGGCTGCAGCGATCAGCGTGGTGACCGACAAGCCGGTACGCTGGGTAATCAATAGCGGTAGCCAGGATCACCGCTGGCTGGGCAATGCCTACTTTGCCAGCAAGGGCGCGGAAATAATCGCGCTCGAACGCACGGCAGCCACGCAGCAGATTAGCGCCGCCCGACAGCTTGAGAACCTGCGCCGATTCCTTGGTGAGCGCCTTGCCGGGACGGAGGCGTTGATTTCTCCGAAGCCGCAGAAAGTCGGCCTTGACGGGACGGCGACACTGATGATCGGAGGTGAAATATTTGTGCTGCGCTACACCGATGCACACTATCCGGGCGATGTAATCGTGCATTTACCCAAGCAAAGCGTCGTCTTTACTGGCGATCTGGTCTATGTCGACCGCCTGCTCGGTGTGCTGCCCGTTTCGAGCGTGAAGAACGGTCAGCATGCGTTCAGCGTCCTGACGACGCTTAAGCCTGCGCATATCGTGCCTGGCCACGGGCGGGTCTGCGACATCGCGAGAGCGCAACGTGAAACCGGTGATTATTACGACTTCCTCACCCACATCGTCGGCCAGGCGGCCAAAGAAATGGAGCCGATGGAGGAGGTATTGGCAAAGCATGCAAACTTGCCGGCTTTTCGGCATCTGGAGAACTACAACGATTTGCACCGCGCCAACATGAATCGGGCTTTCACCGAGTTCGAAGCGCAGTAGGATGACGGAACGACAATCCGCGTCTTCGATCTGACCCACCTTTTTTGAGGAACACCATGGCCGCAATCCTCCGTTTTGGACAACCCCGCGAGGGCTTCGACGTTCCGGTGCTCGATGAGCGTGAAGTGCGGGCGGGTGCCGGTATCCTTTTTCTGTTGGCGCTGATCGCCTTCATGAACAGTTGGCTGGTTGGCAACTTTCACTACACGCGGGTTTTCGTCGTGGCTTTTTTGGTCGATTTCATCATTCGCGTGGCCATCAACCCGAAATTCGCACCCACCTTGATACTTGCCCGATTGGCAGTACGCCGTCAGACACCGGAATGGACGGGCGCGCCACAGAAACGCTTTGCGTGGGGTATTGGACTGACGCTTGCCGCTGTGATGTTTTACCTGATCGTGGTCAACGAGATTGTTGGCCCGGTCAATCTTTTCGTTTGCTTGTTTTGTCTGCTGTTGCTCTTTTTCGAATCAGCCTTTGGTATCTGTATCGGCTGCAAGATTTACGAATGGGCCTTTCGCAAGAGCGCGCAATACTGCCCCGGTAGTGTCTGCCCGACTGAACCGCAGCGGGCCAGAAGAATCGGTGCAGGCGAGACTGTAATTCTCGTTCTCTTTGTCGCTTTAGCCGTCGGACTTATTCAGTACTTGCCTGAACGCAACAAGCGTCCGGCAACGTTTGCCGAAACCACATCGACGGCTGTGGCTGTTGAGCAGTGCACACCTCCAGACTGGGCAGTCAAGATCGGTCACGCCGAGATGTGGAAACTGCATAACAACTGTAAATAGGGGCATGACCATGTTGAATCACCGCAAAGTAATTTCCTCGCTGGCATTGGTCTCGTTCCTGTTTTCCGTGGGGCAGGTCTTGGCAGCACCGCCTGTGGTCGAAATCATCGCCATGCCACACCCCCCGGTAAAAGCCGCTTTATCCCCGTTGCGGGACTGGCTGGCAGCACAAGGCCAGAAGATCACCGTCAAGGAAATTGACAGCGAAAGTACAGACGGCCTTAAGCGGTTGAAGTCGGTTGGTATGTCAGGCCATATCCCGGTGCTGATTCTGATCGATGGTCAATATCGAGCGAAGCGCAAGGACGGTAGCACGGTTGAGTTCGTGAACTTTCCTAACCTGCCTAACGCCCCTTCCGGTGCACGGGGAGACTGGACTGCTGCCGATATTCAGACTGCTTTGGCTGAAAAGATCAAATAGCGGGGGTTAGGGCGGCGGCAGACGCCGTGCCTGGTAGAACGCCTGTTTACGCCACTCTCCGAGGGGTTTGGTCATTTCGTTCGGCACAATGCGCTGCGCTTATTGCGCCCTACGATCTACGATCTGGAACCCACCGAACCCCGCAGTGTGCAGGTCGCGCCAGCATCTCCCCGGAAAAAATGCCGACCCGCCGAGGCGTCTTCTCTCAAGCACCCAGCGGTAACCGCAGCACCGCGCGCAAACCGCCGCCTGCACGGTTTTCCAGAACAACATTGCCGCCATGCCCTTGCGCGACCTGGCGGACGATGGCAAGGCCCAGACCGACGCCGCCAGTTTCGCGGCTACGCGACGATTCGAGCCGGTAAAAAGGCTCGAAAACCCGCTCCAGCTCATCGTCCGGCAGGCCCGGCCCGGCGTCTTCGACGACAATTCGCAAGGCTTCCTGCTGTTGCGCATCTTTCTCTTGCGCGATCTCGATACCCACTTCGCAGCCATACTTCAAGGCGTTGTCGAGCAGATTGCCGATGGCCCGCCGCAGGGCTTGCGGGCGTCCCGCGATCCGCAACGCTTCGGGAGCCTGCAGACGCACGAGACGACCAATGTCGGCGTAATCGTCCACCATGCTTTCAAGCAGAGCGGTGAGATCCAGCGGCTGAATGGCTTCATCCGTCGCCTTGCCGTGCAGAAAATCGAGAGCGCTATCGAGCATGCCTTGCATTTCGTCGAGGTCGTGCACAAAACGCTCGCGCAGAGCCGTATTTTCCAGCAGCTCGCTGCGCAGGCGCAGGCGGGTAACGGGCGTTTTCAGGTCATGCGAGACAGCCGCCAGAAAACGTTCGCGCTCCTCGATAGCGGTACGAATGCGCTGTTGCATGGCGTTGAATGCCTGCGCGGCCGCGCGTACTTCGGTCGGCCCGTCTTCGGGCAAGGGCGGACGTTTCAGGTCGACGCCCAGTCCACGCGCCGCACCGGCAAGTTGCGTCAACGGCCGCACCGTCATACGCGTCACCAGCCAGACGAGGATAAAGACCATCGACAGCATGATGCCGAGCGTCACAAAGTGATGCGTCGGCCAAGCGAATATTTCCGCTGGCGCACTGCCCTGAATGCGCAACCAGTCCGCGCTCGTCAGTCGCAAATACACATCGAAGGCAAAGACCCCGTTGTGGGAAACGCTAACCGGCTGCAGTTCAATTTCCGGCCCGAGCACTTCGCGCACTCGGGCGAGAAATTCCACATAGCTGGAACCGGAAACCCCTTCCTGCTCTACTGGCGCAAGAGATTCGACGCTCAGGCGCTGACGCGGCGCACTGAGCAATTGCGCCAGACGGGAACGCTCGCTACCGTGCTGGTGATCCACAGCACGATAGACGGCAGCGACTCGCTGGGCAAATTCATAGCTGACCGTGGTGGCAATCATGCGCTGCCGTTCGGCCAGGTGCATCGCCGCACCGAGCAGTTGCGCCAGCGCCAGCCCGACACCGATGAGCAGGACGAGTCGCCCGAACAGGGTGGTCGGCAATAATTTCAATACCGTTTTCATTCAGCGACCACGGCTGCAGCCAACACATAGCCTTCGCCGCGCACAGTCTTGATCAGCACAGGCTCGCGGCGGTCGTCACGCAAGCGTTTGCGCAACCGACCGACGAGGACATCAATGCTGCGGTCGAACAGGATCGCTTCACGCCCGTTGGCCAGCTCCAGCAACTGGTCACGCGCCAGTACGCGCTGAGGATGATCGAGGAAAACCCGCAGTAACCGGTATTCGGCACCGGACAGCGGCACGATCAGGCCATCCGCTGCCTGAACGTTGCGCGTCGCCACATCCAACGCCCAGCCGGCAAAGCAGAAACGCTGCACCGCATCAGCGGCCATATTGGTGGGCAGGGCTTGCGCCCGGCGCAAAATACTCTTGATGCGCGCCAACAGTTCGCGCGGATTGAAGGGCTTGGACAGGTAGTCATCGGCCCCCATTTCGAGGCCGACGATGCGATCCACCTCGTCACTGCGCGCAGTGAGCATCAGCACCGGCAGATTGGTTCGTGTACGCAACTCGCGGCAGAGCGTCAGCCCGTCCTCCCCCGGCAACATTAGGTCGAGCACGACCAGATCGATGCGGTTCGCCTCCAGTACGCGCCGCATCGCCTTGCCTTCACCCACTGCACTGATGCGATAGCCGGCTTGCTCAAGGTATTCAGTCAGCAGGTTACGAATTTCCCGGTCGTCGTCGACGATCAGGAGATGTTCGGGATTCATACGTTTATTCCAGCATGAGATTAACGGCCTTTATTTCGTCCTCGCTCAATGTGCCTGCGGCCGCTTTGAGCCTGAACAACGCCATGAGCGTATCAAACCGCGCCTTGGCCAGCTTTTGCCGGGTGTCGTAGAGTTGGCTTTGCGCGTTCAGCACATCAATGTTAACGCGCACGCCCACTTCGTAGCCAAGCTTGTTTGACGCCAGCGCTGATTGCGACGATTCCAGAGCCGCCTCAAAAGCCTTGATCTGCGACAGGCCGGAAGCGATACCGAGATAGGCTTGCCGCGCTGCCAGTGCCGCGCTACGCCGTGCGGTGTCCAGGTCAGCGGCCGCTTTTTCCTGCAAGGCAACGGCTTCCCGGTCTTTGGACGACACGCTGCCACCGGTGAACAAAGGCAAGCTCAGTTGCAAGCCAAAGGTACCGCTTTTGCTCTCAACGCCCGCCCCTGTCGTGACGCTGTAGCCCTGGGCGCTGTGGCCGCGCGTTGCCACCAGATCGAGCGTCGGATAGTGGCCGGCACGCTGTTTCTCGATTTCGCGCCGGGCGATTTCCAGCCCGACCTGGGCAATCTGCACGGCAGTCGCGCCACTTTCAGCGACAGCAACCCATTGATCCATATCGGCCGGCTGCGGTGCCGTCATGGCGGCGTTCCTGCGCAGAGGCCGGAGCGCGTCAGGCACCTGGCCGGTCAGGGTTTGCAAGGCATAACGCTTGACGGCCAGATCGTTCTGCGCAGCGATCTCCTGGGCCTCAACAAGATCGAAACGCGCCTGTGCTTCGTGAGTATCGACGATGGTGCTGGTACCCACGTCAAAATTGCGCCGCGCGGATTCAAGTTGCTCTGCTATCGCGGTTTTTTGCGCTAGCGCCGTGCTTAAGGTGTCCTGCGCCAGCAGAACGTCGAAATAGGCTTGTGCGACACGCAAGATTAGGTCTATCCGGGACGCGCCGAACTGCGTTTCGGCGACGGCCACCGCCAGTTCGGACTGCCGGTAGGCTACCCAGTTTTGCCAGCGGAACAAGGGCTGCGTCAGGGTGACTGTCCAGGTGTTGCTGTTGTAATCAACGGCACTGGTTATTGCGCGTGAGGTCGTTTCGCTCTCGTTCCAAACGGTGCTGGCATTCAGGCCAATGCTCGGCAGCAGCCCAGCACGTCCTTGCGGCAGTTTTTCGCGTCCGGCTTCAACGGAGGCGCGGGCCGAAGCGAACTGCGCATCGTAGCCCACTGCAGCGCGATACACAGAAAGCAGGTCGGCGGCGCTGGCACCGCCTGCCAGAACACATGCCGCTGTCGCGGCAAACGCCAAAGACAGAATTTTTTTCATTGATTTCTTACTCATTGCTCGTCACTCCCTTTGAGAGCAGCCGGTGCCGCCCCAGAAAAAATTTGCGGTTAAATCTCGCGTCCCTCGCCTACTTCTTCCTCGGTGCGTCCGTCGCGAATGTGATAGATGCGTTTGAAAATCGGGATGATTTTTTCATCGTGGGTGACGACAATAATCGCCGCGCCATAGCGTTTTGCCATCTCGGTCAGGATGCGCATGACGGCAAGCGCCCGCGTCGAATCGAGCGGTGCGGTCGGCTCATCGGCCAGAATGACCGGCGGATGGTTCACCAATGAACGCGCGATGGCGATGCGCTGCTGCTCTCCCCCCGAGAGCGTCGAGACGCGAACCCCGACCCGATGGCTGACATCAAGCGCCTCAATCAGCTCGCGTGCACGCTGACGCGCTTCGTCGTTTGGTCGCCCGG
This sequence comes from Burkholderiales bacterium, assembly GCA_964203325.1. Classification (GTDB taxonomy): domain Bacteria; phylum Pseudomonadota; class Gammaproteobacteria; order Burkholderiales; family Rhodocyclaceae; genus JACQYA01. The sequence continues at coordinate 10,170 of CAXNNH010000035.1, forward strand.
CCAACATCGG
>CAXNNH010000036.1:0-10018 GCA_964203325.1 Burkholderiales bacterium
ACCCTGGAATCCTCGCCCCTGCGTTCGCTGGCGCAGCTTCAGGGCCAGACGGTCGCTTTCCCGGCTCGTTCCGGCATGGTGGCCTATAGCGTGCCCATGGATTTTTTACTGCGCCAAAATATTGCCGTAACGCCTCTGTTTGCCGGCAATCAGGAAGGGGTGCTGGGGCAGCTACGTGCGGGCGAAACCCCGGCGGCGGCGGTCAGTAGCCAAGTAAGCGCAGCCTACTCGCTCAGGGAAGGCGTAAAATTTCGGCTGCTTTGGGAATCGCCGCCCTATCACGATCTGCCGATTGCAACGCATCCGCGCATAGCCGAAGCATTAAGTACCCAGATTCAAAACGCATTGGCGGAGATGGCTAACGATCCCAAAGGGCTGGAAGTACTCAAAGTCGCGGCTAGCGCAATCGGCCAAAAACCGCCTTATGGCTTTATCAAGGCGATCCCGGCCGAGTACGTCAGCCATGCCGAATTTTTCCGCAATACCCTGGTTAAGGAAGTGGAATGAAGGGCGGCGAATAGTGTTGCAAACGGTCTACGCCTTGTGGCATCGACTGCCCATCGTCGGAAAATTACTGCTGACGACAGGTTTTGCCTTACTGGTCGCCGGCGGCATGTTGCTACAGACAACGGTCTGGCGCGATGCCGAAAATATTCGTCGGGAATTGGCTAGAGAATTGGCCAGCGACGTATCGATGCTGCCTTCCCTGCTTGCCGAGCCTCTGGTGATGGGCGATTACGCCGCATTAAGCCAAATCCTCGAACGCTACGCCAGGCGAGAAAACATCGCTGCGCTGCACTACCGCAGCGCGTCGGGTAAAAACGTCGATGCGCGCAAACCAGATGTTGAGCCGCAAACGCCGATCCTGTTTGCCGTCTGGCTGGCGGCCAATGATGTCAAAAGCAAAGTGCCGCTAGAAGTGGGCGGCAGGAACTACGGTTCACTGGAGGTCAATCTGACGGCCCAGCCGGCCATTAACCAGTCGTGGACCGGCGTGAAGCAGCACCTCCTTATTCTGGGTTTGGCGATAGGTCTCGATTTTCTTGGAATCTGGCTGGTTTTGCGCAACGGACTGTCGCCCCTGCGTATGCTCGATGCGGGTGCCGAGAGGCTGGCCGCCGGCGATCTGGGGACGCGCATCGAAGAGCTGGGTAGCCCGGAGTTGCGTCGAACGATGAGCGCCTTCAATGCCATGGCCAGAGCCTTGCAGCAGGATGCCGAACAAGCGCGGCGGGCCGAAGAAGCCTTGCAGGAACAATCGGCAACGCTGCGCACTATCCTTGATTACGCTCCGATGGGAATCTGGCTGCTCAATGGCGACGGCAGCTTCGCTTTTGTCAATAAATCGTGTTGCGATGCAACAGGAATTTCAGAGCAACACTTTCTCGCCGAGCCTAACTCTCCGCTGCTCTATGCGGGCGATGCGGTGACGCGCTATCAGGCCGCCAATGCCGCCGCGCTCGCGAACGATGGCGCACACATTGCCAAAGAACGGGTGTTGTTCGCCGACGGAAAAATGCACGACCTGGAAATTGTCAGAGTTCGTTTACTGGATAAAAACGGCGCTCCCAATGGACGGCTGATCGGTCTGAGCATCGATATCACCGCACGACTCGCCGCCGAATGCCGCCTGCGGCTACTGGCGGGCGTCTTCGAACACGCGCGCGAGGGAATCACGCTGACCGACCTGGAAGGCAAAATCGTCGACGTCAACCCCGGCTTTTGCGATATCACCGGCTATACACGAGAGGACGTTATTGGCCAGAATCCCAGCCTGCTTAGTTCGGGGGAACAGGATGCGGCGTTCTACACCGACATGTGGGATGTCGTTAAATCCAGTGGTTACTGGCAAGGTGAGTTATGGAATCGACGAAAAGACGGCAGCATTTATCCCGAATGGTTGAGCATCACCACGCTGTTCGGTAACGAACACACGCCCGATCATTACCTGGGGGTGTTCACCGATATTTCCGAACGAAAATCACATCAGGCGCATTTGGAACATCTCGCCCATTACGACGCCCTAACCCATCTGCCGAACCGTGTATTGCTCGCCGACCGGCTACAAATGGCCTTGTCGCAAGCACGCAGAAGTGGGCAAACGCTGGCGGTTGGCTACCTCGATCTGGACGAATTCAAGCCGATTAACGATCGTTTCGGCCACCAGTTTGGCGACCGCCTATTGATCGAAATCGCCCATCGTCTGGTACGTTCGCTCAGGGGCGGCGATACTGTTGCCCGTCTGGGTGGTGACGAATTTGTGCTGCTCCTTAACGAAATCGAATCGCTCGCCGAATGTGAAACTGCTCTGGCGCGCCTGCTGCGTAGCATTGCCGAACCGCTCGTGATCGATGGACATAGCGTGCAGATTTCTGCGAGTCTGGGTATTACCTTTTTCCCGGAAGACAATTCAGACACGGACACCTTGCTACGCCACGCCGACCAATCGCTGTATCTGGCCAAGCAATCTGGACGTAATCGCTATCACGTATTCGACGTTTCGCTGGATCAGGGAATTCGTGCCCGGCGCGAATCGATTGCTCACTTCGAAACAGCACTGGCCAGAGGAGAGTTACGTCTTTATTTTCAGCCCAAGGTCGATATGCGCCGTGGCCATATCGTCGGTGCCGAAGCGCTGATTCGTTGGCAACATCCCGAGCGCGGCTTGCTTCCACCGGCCCAGTTTTTATCGGCAATAGAGGACACGCCAACCGATGTGGCTGTCGGCGAGTGGGTAATCCAGGAAGCGCTACGCCAAATGCACGAGTGGCGAGCGCGAGGATTTGATCTGCCGATTAGCGTCAATATTTCCCCTTACCATCTGGCCAAACAGAATTTTATCGACCGTTTGAGTGATTTCCTGTCGGTTTACCCCGACATGCCACGCCATCGCCTCGAAATCGAGATACTCGAAACCACCGCGCTTGAGGATATCGGGCATATCACCGGCTTGATGGAAAATTGTCGCCGACAGGGTGTGGATTTTGCCTTGGACGACTTTGGCACCGGCTACTCCTCGCTGACCTATCTGAAGCGCCTGCCCGCCAGCACGCTGAAGATTGACCAGACTTTCGTGCGCGACATGCTCAAGGACAAGGACGACCTGGCCATCGTCGAGGGCATTATCGGCCTGACGCAGGCTTTTCATCGCACCGTGATTGCCGAAGGTGTTGAAACCGTCGAGCATGGCGTGTTGTTATTGCAAATGGGCTGCGATCTGGCCCAAGGCTACGGCATCGCCCGTCCCATGCCGGCCAGCGAATTCCCAGAGTGGGCCGCCCGCTGGCAACCCGATCCGGTTTGGAAACTGGCCGCCGGCGTCCAGTGCTCGACGGCCGACATCGCTCTGTTTATTGGCGAGATGAATCAGCGACGCTGGGTCGAAGACATGAAACATTACTTGAAAGAGGCCAGCATCAACATCGAAGGACAGATACCGCAGCTCAACGACAACGAGTGTCTTTTTGGGCAATGGCTAGCCGGATCGGGAGGAGAACGTCACAAGAAAAGTGAGGAATTCCAGCAGATCCACTCGCTGCATCGACAACTACACGCCATCGGCCGTGAGCTTGTTAACTTATCCGCTGCGCATCGCTACGAGGAAATACACACACGCTTGCCCGAACTGGAGGCAACCAGCGAGAAAATGAGCGATGCCATCCACGCCTTGCTCATTTCAATATCGATGGCCTGAAATACGCGGCGCGTTGCGCGGCGGGTAGCGCTAACTCAGTCACCGATGTGACCCAGCCGCCCAAAAATATGAAGAAGCGAAGACTTCAAAATCAGGAAAAAATATCGGGACATGCCTGGAGACCCGCATGGATAAACGATCTCCAGAGGGGGTGGCTGGAGAGTGGCGTGTTTACTGGCTCTCCGGGCAGAAGCTTTGTAGATCGCCTATTGGCGCGGCTTCCAGAGGAGGTGTGCTGAGCGTGACGAAGACATTCGCCGGACGCCACGCAGGCGACGGCTATAATTGCCCCTTCTATACCCGCAAGGACTGTCTTCTCCATGAAACGCCTGATCGCCATTTCGCTCTGCATCGCATTCGGATTTGTTTTCTCTTTTCCTGCCGCTGCCTTAAGCCCCTCCGACCAAGTGGCCGATCGCCTGCTGGCGGCGTCGGTGCCAGAAGAAATTGCGCCAAACGACCCGCGTCTAGCGCAGGTGAAAATCCAGCTTGGCAAAGCCGCCAAGCTAACCGCCGAGGAGCCTACTGCCGTGGCGGCTGCCTGCTCGCGCTACGCGGGCCATTTGCATGATTCGGCACACTTGTCGGCAACGCCGCTCGAACTACTGGAGGCGCTATCGCGCTTCGGCAAAGCCGGCAAGCCGATGAACGATACGCTGCAGGACTACGCGACCGCGCGCAAGGCCACACCGATGCGCAGCCATGCCGAGGCGTTAGCGGCGATGGGCAAGGGCCAGTAACTTTAGTTTGTTTTTATGACGATTACACATAATCGTTAGGTACTATTTTCCACAATCAAAAGGAGAATTATCTTGAAGACGACGCATATTCGTTGCTCGCGCACAGCCGTATATGCCGTTGCGGTACTCGCCTGCCTACCATCCGCCTGGGCGGCGGGTTCCGGCGTGGTGGGCGAAAACCTACTGTGGCTGGCCATCATCCTGATGGCGGCGCGTCTTTTTTCGCCGCTTGCCCAGCGCATCGGTTTCCCGGCAGTGCTCGGTGAACTATTGCTCGGTGTCACGCTGGGCAATCTTTCCTTGTTGGGCTTGCACTACTTTGACGCGGTGGCCAACGACCCGATCATCGCCTTTATTGCCGAACTCGGAGTCATCGTGTTGCTGCTGCAGATTGGTCTCGAAACGCGCCTTGGCGATCTGATCAATGTTGGTGTGCGCGCTTTTCTAGTCGGTACGGTCGGCATTGCGGTACCTTTTGCGCTCGGCGTCTTTCTGGCAGGCCCATTATTGTTGCCGGGACAAAGCCTGAACTCCTACCTGTTCCTCGGCGCAACGCTGGCAGCTACTTCGGTCGGCATTACCGGGCGCGTGTTTCGCGATCTGGGCAAGCTGCGCATACGTGAGGCGCAGATAGTGCTCGGCGCAGCGGTGATCGACGATGTGCTCGGTCTGGTTATTCTCGCCGTGGTGTCGAGCTTGGTGCAGGCCGGATCGGTAAGTATTTCCGAGGTGCTATGGATTGTCGGCAAGGCCCTACTGTTCCTTGGTGGTTCGATTTGGCTGGGCCGTTTAGTGTCTCCGCATTCCTCGCGCTGGCTGGCCCAACTCGACAGTAGCCAGAGCATGCTTTTTGCCCAAGTGTTGGCAACCGGTCTTTTTCTCGCCTGGCTTGCGCATGCCATCGGACTGGCACCGATCATCGGTGCTTTTGCAGCGGGTCTGTTGTTCGAGCCGGTCTTCCTCAAAGATTTCGATGCACCCAAATTGGTGCAGGAGCTTGATACGTTGTTTCCGGTCGAACAACCCGTGCCGGGGGAATCCGCCCGCCAGGCTCGCCTCATGCTGGACAAGCACACCCGCCATCAGCACGAGCAGATGATCGAACCAATCGGCTATTTCTTCGTCCCTGTATTTTTTGTACTTACCGGCATGCAGGTCGATTTGCAGACGCTGTCCGATCCGCAAGTACTGGTCGTTGCCCTGGGTATTACCAGCATCGCTGTGCTGGGCAAGCTGGTCGCCGGCTTGTTTGCCGGGCAGGGTAATAATCCCTGGATCGTTGGCTGGGGTATGGTGCCACGCGGAGAGGTCGGGTTGATTTTCGCCATGGTCGGCAAGCAACTATACGTCATCTCGGAAAGTATGTTTTCCATCATTGTCGTCATGGTAATTCTGACTACGCTGATTACCCCGCCGATTCTGAACGCCCTGTTGCGACGTCAAGGCTAACCAGGTCATACGCTAGCGTACATAGAAGAGCGATCTATGCCGCAAGGCGCAACACCAGCATGGCGGCAATTTTATAGATCGGGTTAACGGTTAATAGTACCGATCACGCCAAAAGCATTACCGGCTAGGATTGGATTATTAATCCTAGCCGGTAATGCGAATTACAGCCGTGAAACTACCCGGCTGCTCAGTGTTCAGCCCTCACGCCCCAAGTCGAAAAAATACGCCTTCCTGCCTGCCCATTTGCTGATAAATCGCTGCGAATGCCATTTCTTCGGCCGGAAAAATATTGTCCTGGCTAATCCGCTCAAAGAGACCGGTGTGGTGCATCACATCGATCACCTGTTTCTTCAGACCGCTAAACACCATCGTGACGCCGATGCTTTTTAGACGCTCAAACAAGTGGCTGATGACCTCTTCTCCAGAGGCATCGAGCTGGTTGATACCATCGCCGACTACCAGCAGATATTTGGCGCTGGGTTTGTTGGCGGCAGCTTCCAGGATGGCATCTTCGAAGAACGGCACATTGGCGAAATACAGGGAGCCATCAAAACGCAGAACAATAATGTTTTCGTCGGTTGGTAGATCCTTGTGCACGCCGGTATCGCGCAATGTTCCATCGCTAAAGCGCCCAAGAATGGCGACACGCGGCTGCATGGTGCGATAGAGGTAAAGAATAATGGCTAGTCCGGCACCAACCATGATCCCCTTGTCAAGGTGCGGAGCAAAAGCCAGCGTGGAAACAAAGGTCACAATTGCTGCGACGCCATCGTGCTTATGAGCGTGCCAGGCGTGTTTGATGGCGGTAAAGTTAACCAGACCAATCACCGCCATCATGATCACTGCCGCCAGAACGGCCTGCGGCAGGTGATACAACAGGATAGTCAAAAAGAGGAGCGTAACGAGGACGATAATGCCGGCAAAAACATTCGATAGGCCCGTTTTGGCGCCGGCGTTAAGGTTAACCGCCGACCGCGAAAATGAACCGCTCACCGGAAACGACTGGCTGAAACTGCCAACGATATTGGCAATGCCTTGTCCCAGTAGCTCCTGATTGGGGTCGATACGCTGCTTGGTCTTGGCGGCAATGGCCTTGGCAATCGAAATGGCTTCCATGAAGCCGACCAGGGAGATCACCAAAGCACTCGACAACAGCGCGCTGACCGTATCCCAGCTCAAACTGGGCAAGCCAAAGCTGGGCAGGCCGGAGGGAATGGCGCCGACCACCTCGCCCCCCCCGGAGAGGACAAGTTCGCCCTTGCTGAGTTTTTTGATGCGCCAGGTATGGCCCTCGGTTTTCTCGCCTTGCGGCACCCGACCTTTCAGATAAATCTTATCGGCTTCACCATTGATCCCGGAAACCATGTCCAGCTCCAGTTTTTTCAAGGCGCGCGAGGAGAGTCGGTTTTCGTGCTCCACATCCTTCAGCGACCCTTGCAAAAGCTCGACTTCATAGTGCAACGCAGCAACCAACGTATCATTGTCGCCCGCCTCTTTCTCCAGGCTCTTGATGCGGCCCTGTTTAACGGCAATTTGTTTGCCGATGGCGTTACTGCGTGCCTCGTTTTGTGTCGCCAGCTCGACGACTTCACGCACTTCGGGGTCCAGCACCTGATCGACACTGGCTTTAGCGTTGTGCTCAAAACCAATGGCCCAACTGACAAGGGTGGTCACTACCACGGCAATCAGCACTCCGGGGAGTTTCGGTGCATATTTCTTCAAGCTCCACATAATAGCAAAGGCTGCAACGCCCATGAACAGCGTGGGCATATGCGTGTCACCGACCTGCTGCAACACGCCCCATATGTCCTGGATGAAGTGTTCGCTGCGCCCCATGGAGACGCCAAACAGCTTATTCAACTGGGAGAGGCCAATAATGATCGCTGCCGCGTTGGTAAACCCGACGATCACGGGGTGCGACAGGAAGTTAACCACCACACCGAGTTTGAAAATACCCAGCACCACTTGAATAACGCCCACCAGCAGGGCCAGCAGGATGGCCAGGGCGATAAACTGTTCGGAACCCGTCGCGGCCAGCGAGGCCAACGCGGAAGCGGTCAACAGCGAAGCCACCGCCACCGGCCCGGTGGCCAGTTGTGCCGATGACCCCCACATCGCACCAATAATACCCGGCAAAAAAGCCGCATACAGACCGTAGTAGGCAGGAAGTCCTGCTAGTTGGGCATAAGCCATCGATTGCGGAATCAGTACCAGCGCAACGGTGATACCAGCGAGAAGATCCGCCTTGATATGGGCAACAGGTAACGGAAACCAGCCCAGAAAGGGCAGAAATTTTTTAGGGGACATGGTTGTCTTGTTTCTTTAGTAGGGTCAAAACGTGGTGGCATGCAACATCAGTCGGGCCTGGCTACTACCAAGGGGCAATCCAGCTTGCGCCAGGGATTGTGGTGTTTGTCGTCTCCGGCGCCCATCCAGCTTCCCATCCTGTCGATCAGCACCGTCACGATGCATTCATGTGTATTGGCATAATGAACGACATCTTTGCTGTGCATCGCGCCTCCCTGCTTCAACCGGTAAGGAATGCCCTCCTGCTGCAGCTCGCGCATGAAGTTTTCCAGCAAGGACGGCAGTTGCTCCTCTATTGAAAGCAGCATGATTTCCAGCCCCGCATCCATCCTCCGACAGAGGCCGAAAGCCAGTGACAGCAGGCGCGGCACTACCTGCTCCTCCCGATGAGCGAGCAAGATGAATCTCCTGGTTTCTGTTGGCATCACGGGCACAAGGCATGCGGCACGGAAAAACCATATAAGCTGTTGCGCTGCATCGACTCGGGAACTAGCCGCGTGGTCTCAGGTTTGCGGGCTTATAGCGGGTTTGTAGACCACGCGAGAAGTCGCAGTTATCAACCAGCGTCATGCTGAGAAAGAATGCTTCCAATTTATTCATAAGCTGCTTCATCGCGAAAACCTCGTTGGAAATAATGACGTAGCTCAATAAGCAAATTCCACGCCATTATCGATAATATTTTAACTATCTGTATATAAAAGCAATTTTTTCTTCTGCGCCGCCGATTACAAAATCGTGGTGTTGCATAGTGAATCAGCACTTGGCGATCCTTGCGTCAAACCACCGTTAGCACTGTTCTATAAGGGATTTCTCATGTTTCTGCGCTGTTGCAATATGCAACTTTAGTCGATAGACTGCAGCACATGGATTCGTTGCGCCAAAAAATCACTTTCGGCTATTACGCAATCGGCGGTTTGATCGTCGCCCTTTCCTTGTTTGCCTTTGTCGAGCTGCGTCTGATCGAAATCAGGGTGCTGGCTGACGCTCAAATTTCCGAGTTTTTCGATGCAACGCTGGAAATTCGGCGTTTCGAGAAGAATTATTTTCTCTATCGTCAAGCGGCCGATGCTGCGGAAAACGAGGCTTATGTTGCCCGTGCGCAATTTTTGCTTGACGACAACTTCGACGATTTTTTCTTGTTGGCGGGAGAAACGCGTGCCGTGTCGCTGCATGCCACGCTGGAGAAGTATTCCAAAATAATGCGTGAGTATGTGCAGATACCCGTTTCCGGAACCGCTAAAGGGGTAGCGCTGGAAAGCGCCATCCGCGTCGCGGGAAAAGAAATCGTCATGATCGCCGAAGAAATTGCCCGCCTGAAAAAGCAAAGTCTCCAGTCCTCGTTGGAACAGCACCGTCTGAGCCTGATCGTTTCCATCCTGCTCCTGACCGTGCTGGTGATCGTGATTGGCCAGGTTTTGTCGCGCATGGTAACGCAGCCACTCCAACGCATGGAGGAAAGCATGCAGGCAGTGGCCAATGGTGTGCGCGACCAAATCGACATTCCTTCCCAAGACCGTGAAATTGTCTCCCTGAGCCATGCTTTCAATCACGTACTGCAGGAGCTTGAGTTACGGCAGAAGCATTTGATGCGTTCAGAAAAGCTGGCGTCGCTGGGCACACTGCTGTCAGGGGTAGCTCATGAACTAAATAACCCGTTGTCGAATATTTCCACCTCGTGCCAGATACTGATCGAGGAACGGGATAGCAGCGATGCCGAGTTCGCGCGGGAATTGCTGGAACAAATCGACGAGCAAACCGGACGGGCGCGCAACATCGTGCGCTCGCTACTGGATTTTGCCCGCGACCGCGAATTTAAGCGCGAGTCACT
>CAXNNH010000037.1:0-9988 GCA_964203325.1 Burkholderiales bacterium
CTTCTGCTGTGGATTATGGTCGTCGTCGCGGTGGGCTGGGTCGTTAACTACGAAACGGGTGAGGTATTCGATAGTAGCTTGCAGGAAACCGCGCAGCGTGTTTTACCATTGGCCCTGCACGATCTGCGCCGAAAAACGTCCGGTCAAGGTGATCAATCGGCACCCGAAGCGGTATTCGATGTCCTGGAACATGATGAGTACCTGGTTTACCAGGTGTTTGATCGTGCTGGCGCGATGCTAAGTCGCTCACACGCAGCCCCCGAAATACCTTTATCGTCGTCTTTTCTCCCTGGGTTTTACGACATTGATGAGCAGCGGGTTTACGTAGACGCGACGCGCGATGGTGCTTTTGTTATTCAGGTAGCGGAGCGTTCCGGTCATCGCCAGGAAACCTACCGTAACGTGCAACTTTATACCTTGTTGCCCTTACTCGGCATTCTGCCGCTGGCCGGCTTGGCCGTTTTCTGGTCGGTGGGTCTCGCCCGCCGGTCGATCAGAAAATTCGATAGTGAAATTGCCAGTCGGGGCGTTAACAATCTGCAGCCTCTCGCCATTGAAGGGCTACCAGCCGAACTGGTCGGCGTGGGCGAATCAGCCAATCGACTGCTGGAAAGGCTGCGTCTGGCCCTTAACGCCGAGCGCAGCTTTACCGCCAACAGCGCCCACGAGTTGCGCACGCCCTTGGCCGTTGCCCTGGCGCAGCTAAAAGTGCTGGAAAACGAGTTGTCCGATCCGGCGGCCCGCGAACGGGTGTGCACCGCCGCCGAAATGCTGGAAAGGTTACAACGCATGGCCAGCAAGCTATTGCAGTTATCGCGGGCGGAGTCGGGCCAGGCGCTGTCGAAAGAACCTGTCGATTTAAGCATGCTGCTGGCTCTCCTGCTGCGCGACGTTCTCCCGGCAGCGCGGCGCAGAATCGTGTTCCGTCAACCCGAACAGCCGGTTTGGGTGGTCGGCGATATCGATGCGATAGGGATTGCCCTGCACAACCTGCTGGAGAATGCCGAGCGTTACGGAGCAAAAGACGCCCCCCTGGAGATCGATTTGCAACCCGATGGCCGCGTAACTTTCAGTAACGACTGCGACGTTATTCCTCCGGGAAAACTGCAAGACCTCTGCCAGCGCTTCGTCCGCGCCAGTACGGAAAAAACCGGCACCGGGCTGGGACTTTCGATTGTTCAGTCGATTGCCACGCAAAGCAATGCCGAGTTATTCCTGCGTTCGCCGTGCTACGACAGGGGTGAATACGCTGGGCGGGGCTTCTCTGCGCAACTGCGTTTGCAGACCGGCGAGCACCCCGAGCACGTTTGATGCTAACCAACTTAAAATTTGAACTCGCAGAGGGGGTAATTCTTCAGCGGCCTCCGTTTGTGGCAAAGGCGGCTAAACGACGTAAACGTTCCGCGACCAGATCGAAGCGGACAGCCGACAATAGTTTGCCAATCTCTTCAAGTTCCGCCGATATGTCACTGTTAGCAGCTAGCGCCTGCAACTCCTTGAAGCGGACAATTGCATCGAATTTGTTCTGTGCCAGTAACGGGATGAGTTCACTCACCAGAGCGTCAAAGCGTTGAACATCCAGTAAGTGAGGGGCGGCAATCGGCATTTGCACCTCGGTAGCCGAGGGCAGTGGGCGTGTGCGCAACCACTTGCCAAGTACCCATTTCAGCGCATCGACCGCAATCGGTTTCGTCAAAAAGTCGTCCATGCCGACCTTAAGGCAACGTTGGCGATCTTCCTCGAAGGCATGGCCCGTCAGGGCGACAATCGGTAAACGCGGTCGTTTGTTTTCGGTCTCCCATTGCCGAATCCGTTCGGTCGTGGCGTAGCCGTCCAGCACCGGCATCTGGAGATCCATTAATATGAGATCCGGCAAATCGCCCTGCATGATCCTCTCAATTCCCTGCTGGCTATCGAGCGCCAATTCGACGGTCAAGCCGAGTTTGGTCAGCAAAGCCTCAATAACCTTACGGTTGACCAGATTGTCTTCGATCACGAGTACGCGACCGTGCAGTTCACGAGGGGCGTCTGTTTGCACGTATTCTTGATGCGCCGCCGGTTTTGACGGACGAAGTTCTTCATCGGTCGCAACGATTTCTGTGCGGATACGGAACCAGAACCGTGAGCCTTGACCAAGGGTACTGTCGACACCCACATCGCCCCCCATCAGCTTGCTCAGGTTGCGGATGATGGAGAGTCCCAAACCTGTCCCGCCGTAGGCTCTCGTTGTAGAACCGTCAACCTGGGAGAAGGGTTGAAACAACAGGGACTGCTTGTCCAGTGGAATACCCATGCCGCTGTCGGTGACAGAGAACTCAAGAATCGCTTCGTTTTCATGGCCTTCAATCTCAGTTGCATCGACATGCACAAGCCCGTGCTCCGTAAATTTTATGGCGTTACTAATTAAGTTCGATAGCATCTGTCGTAGACGGATCGGGTCTGCCCTATAACGCCGATCTTCCTGACCGTGCCAAGCCGTTGCCAGCGCCAGACCCTTGGCGTGAGCAAGTTCGGCAAAGAGCGCGCTGGCCTCCTCAATAACCTGTCGTGGTGCGAACACCGCATTTCTTAGCTCAATCTTGCCGGCTTCAACCTTGGAGAGATCGAGAATGTCATTAAGCAGTGTTAGCAATGTCTGGCCCGAGTTGAGAATTGTCTTGGCGTATTCGTGTCCCTCCTCCTCGCTAAGTTTAGGCATGAGTAGTAATTGAGCCATCCCAAGAATGGCATTCATGGGTGTACGGATTTCATGGCTCATGGTCGCCAGAAAGTTCGACTTGGCCTGAGTGCTAGCGATGACCATCTGCTGCTGACGATCAATTCTCAGTATGAAAAAATGTACCAGGCCATAGATCGAAATCATGACCAGAAAGGTAACAAAGGAAACCAGGCGAGCAATTTCATCGGCTTCCTCCAGGAGCTGTGTTAGCGGAACACGAATGGAAATCAGCGCGCGAATGCTGTTCGGACTCTCGAAAAATCCGCGCTCACTGCCATAAAGTGTCAGCAAGTCCGCTGGTGCATCATTGGGATCGCCGTGGCATTTCAGGCAGCCGGGAGTCGAACGATCAATTGGAATGGCCACATGCAGCTCCGGTTCGCCATTTCGCTGCACAATTTCGCGTATTTCGTTAATTTCGCCGCGATTCATCCGCGCCAAAAGAGTACTTTCAAAAGCATCGGCCTGGTTCACCGGGTTTCGCGGATTATCGGCGGCCAGTTTGAAATAGATGGCCGGCAGACCCACGCGTTCTCGTTCTTTATTGATGAGTTCCTTGACGCTGCGGGCGATATAGGTAAAAGACATTACCTTGGGAGAGAAGTATTCCTTATAGAGTTGCCCAGCAGCTTGCAGACGATAAATTTCCGGCCGCTGCGTTTCTGTAACGTAACGGTGGACAGCCCTATGACTGAGGAGAGCATCGAGCGCTGTTTTTTTGGCCTCACTCAGCGCATAGTCCTCTGTTTTCTGATGAAAAACTGCGACCAAAACAGCATAAGCCAAGATAAAGATTGGCAAAAGAATGAGCAGCATTTGGCGATTTTTCGGTAGCACCGGAAACCCGGTTACGTGATGTAGACGCACCATCCCTCCTCAATCGATGTAATAGCGCCGTCACAGTTTACCCATTAAATCGGTGGGTGGACACATTGTCTGGGCAAACTCTGGGCAGTACTTTAAAGCGCTCATCGCGATGCACATAAGTGCGGCTAAAATATCGGCGTCTATAGTGATTTTGGCTAGCCACAGGGCGTGACCTGCTATAGTTCTCCGATGGGTAAAGCAAAAAAACGGAATGTAATAAATGAATAACAAGGCGGCGAATGCCGTGCATGAACATCGGCTGACGCTCGCCGAAGTTCTGGGCTATCTGGTGGCCGACGACATTGTTCCGATGGCCGATGCGGACTTACTGATTGCCGAGCAGCGCTTAAAGCGTCAGGAAATGCACCCGCTGGTGGTCGTTGCTGAACAGAAATGGAAATCTCTGAAACCACCCTATCGCGCTCTTTCGCTGGAGGAGCTTGCGGAGTGGCTGGCGCGTAAGGTTGGGCTGGAATATTTCCATATCGATCCCCTAAAGATCGACTTCACGGCAGTAACCGACGTCATGTCTTCCGCCTACGCCACACGCTTTGGCGTTTTGCCGGTGCAGGTCACTGCGCGCGAAGTGCTGGTGGCGACGACCGAGCCTTATCTGCGCGAGTGGGAAAAGGAGCTAGCGCCGATTCTTAAGAAGTCGATTCGCCGGGTGGTGGCCAACCCGGTCGATGTGGCGCGCTATTTGGTCGAATTTTATAACCTGGCGCGTTCGGTCAAGAAAGCGGCGCAGAACGGCGGGCAGGGCAACAATCTTTCTTCGTTCGAACAATTAGTCGAGCTGGGGCGCGGCAACAAGCAATTCGATGCCAACGATCAGCACATCGTTAACATTGTCGATTGGTTGTGGCAATACGCGTTCGAACAACGCGCCAGCGACATCCATATCGAGCCACGCCGCGATCTCGGCTTGGTGCGCTTTCGCATTGACGGAGTGTTACATCAGGTTTATCAGATCCCAATGACCGTGATGACGGCGATGACCAGCCGCATCAAGATTCTGGGGCGCATGGATGTCGTCGAGAAACGCCGCCCGCAAGACGGGCGCATCAAGACGCGGATGGCCGATGGCCAGGAGGTTGAGCTACGTTTATCCACGTTGCCAACGGCCTTTGGTGAAAAACTGGTGATGCGCATTTTCGATCCCGAAGTTTTGGTACGCGACTTGTCGGAACTTGGTTTTTCCGATGATGACCAAGTGCGCTGGAAATCGATGGCCGACAAGCCAAACGGCATTATCCTGGTCACCGGACCGACCGGCTCAGGCAAAACAACCACCTTGTATTCGACACTCAAGCAGTTGGCTACCTCCGAAGTCAACGTGTGCACCATCGAAGATCCAATCGAAATGGTCGAGTCGTCGTTCAATCAGATGCAGGTGCAGCATTCCATCGACTTGGGTTTTGCCGAAGGAGTGCGTGCGTTGATGCGCCAGGACCCGGATATCATCATGGTCGGCGAGATACGCGATATAGAAACGGGCGAAATGGCCATTCAAGCGGCCCTGACCGGCCACCTCGTACTGTCCACACTGCACACCAACGACGCTCCATCGGCGATCACACGCATGCTGGATTTGGGCATTCCGGCCTATTTGCTCAGTGCTACGGTGCTCGGCATCATGGCCCAGCGTCTGGTGCGTATTCTTTGTCCGCACTGTAAGAAAGCACATCCGGCCAGCCCAGAGGAAATCGTGATGTGGGACAACCTGGTGGCTCCCTGGAAGGCCAATCGTCCGACTCAGTTCCATCGCCCGGCGGGTTGTCTTGAATGCCGGATGACCGGCTATCTTGGCCGCATCGGTCTGTACGAGATACTGCTACTTTCTCCGGATATGAAGCAGCTCATCAGTAGCGAGGTCGATGTGGCACGCATTCGCGACCTCGCCTACCGCGAGGGAATGAAGCCGCTGCGTATCTCGGGGGCGATGAAAGTCGCGTCGGGGGTAACAACGCTTGAGGAAGTGGTCAGGGCTGCGCCGTCTGCAGAGCGACCCTGATTACACGTCCATTTTTCGCGTCAGTTGCGTCCAGAAGTTTCAACCTATCACTACCCGGTTTTTCCCGGTTTGTTTGGCTGAATACATGGCATCGTCGGCTCGTTTTGTCACGCTTGGCTGAGTGTCGTCGTCCCGCATTTCGGTAACCCCGGCGCTGAAAGTAATCAGCACCTTATCGTTGGCGTGCAGGAAAAAGCGCTTGGTCAGTTCGCGCTGTAGTCGCATGATCGCTTTTTGTGCGTCGTCAATCGGAGTGTCCGGGAGCAGAATAATGAACTCTTCGCCGCCAAAGCGGGCCACGGTGTCCTGTGGGCGTAAGGTGTCCTTAATGACCGTTGTCAGGTGAATCAGTGCGGCATCACCGGCGTCGTGACCGAGCGAGTCGTTCAGTTTCTTGAAGTTGTCGATGTCGAGCAGCGCGACACAGAAAGGCGATTTGCGCCGTTGCGCGCGCGCCGATTCCTTTTCAAAGGCTTCATCAAGGCCACGGCGGTTCAGCGTTCCGGTCAGTTGGTCGTGACGGACTAGATGGCTGGCCTTGTCCAGTTCGCCTTGTAGTTCACCGATCTGTCTTTCCGCTTCCTCAACGTGTTGTTTGGAAGCACGCAGGTCGTCGCGCGAGCGCTGGGCGTTGATTTGGATGATGCGCGTCTCACGCATGACTTCCTCAAGCACGTCTTCAAGCTGCGCAATATCGTCGGCTTTACTGATTTTTTCGGCGCAGATTTCGATCTTGTCGTGATAGTCGGACGTGGATTCGGCAAATTCGGCCAAGTGATCGACAAAGCCGGCCAACATTTGTTTCAAGGATTCTTTCGCGTCGTTGAGACTATTCTTGAGTTGGCCTTGCTTGAAAATGACTTCTTTGAGCCGGTGTCCGGCATCGTCCAGAGAACGGGGGCTTAGGGTCTGCGAGAGAATGTCGCGCACTACATCGATTTGCCCCTGCAACCAGCGGTCGTCCATGACCAGTTCGGTGACATTCTCGATCAACAGTTGTAGCAGTTGCAGTAGTCCCGAGCGCAATTCTGCGCGGTCTTCCGTCAGCAATTCGAGACGGAAGGCCAAGCGTTTGATTCCGGCCAGGAGATTTTCCAACGCCTTGGGATTTGTCGCACCCAGAACCTCGGCCGCTAGAGCACGAGCATGGGAAGCAAGCTCCGGTTCATCGGATAACTGTGCAGCAATGGGGCCTTCGAGGGTAAAGGCGAATAGATCGCGCAGCTTGGGCAGTAATTCGCCATTTTGCTTTTGTGGTGTGCCAGCACTGGGCGCGGGCGATGAACTATCGCTGGTCTTGGCGGACGACGGTGCGTCAATCTCGCCCTCGACTAGCACAATGTCGTCTTGGGACGTTCCATCCAGAGACCATGATTTAACCAAATTTTGCAGGCGACCGAACAGTATCTCGTTGTTACTCGCGCCGCCCGCCAGTACATGTTCCAGCGCATCTCTTTTCCGGCCTTGCGTAAATCCGGCCTGCTTGGCTTCCCATTGACGAAGGAATTCTGCAATCAGTTCGCTCCAGCTAAGTTCTGTGGCCTTGTTGCTATTGGCCTTGAAGAAGTCGACCAGAGAATTGCGGTAGGTTTCCCAGTCCTTGTCCTTGAGCGCCTGATCCAGTTGTCGCGACAGGCGTTGCTGGGCCGGGTTTTCCCTGGGCAAAGAGGTCAGTAGCGACTTAAGTTCACGCTCAGGGAAGACGGGCAGAATTTTGTCTACGGTGCCTGCAATTTCGTTATAGATAGAACGGTAATTGTCCGGGGAAGGCGGCATGCGTCGGGTAGCGAGCAAGCGAAGCGTCTCTCGGGCGATTTCTGATGGATTGGAAAAGGTTGGCATGTTTTCTCGATGGCCTGACGAATTCGTCATTCTAATAGCGCTTCGCTAGCTACGGAAGTAGCGCCGCCGAAGTCACCCCCTCTCGTGCGGCTTCGGGCCTCGTATGGACAACAATTTTGTCATCGGATAGTAGCCCCGTACCCCGAGGCATCCCCTGGAAGCCGCGCCAATAGGCGTTCTACAGAGAGGCTGCCCGGAGAGCCAATAAACACGCCACTCTCCAAGGCATTGCCTTGGAGAGTGGCTATTCATGCGGGTCTCAGAGGTGTGGCTAGTCGCTGTTAGCTTTCGGCGACCCCTGCGCTCCGTTCAGAGCCAACTTAGGGGGCGGGCCGACGGGTGAGTCTGGCGAAAGCGACTGTAGACGCAAAGAAAATTAGCGATAGCACCGTTTCAGCGATAGCTAGCCACTGTGCGGTGCCGGTATCGGTCGTGGCGCGCACGATGCCTTCGGTGAAATAAAGCAGAATCAGCATCGAAGCCCATTGATAGGTGTAGCGACGAGCGTTGAGGATGCCAAAGAGCGGTGCCAGAAGCGGCAGGCACTTCAAGATTAGCCAAGAGCCGCCGGGCTGGATCGGTGCGAGACGCAATTCCCAGGCCAGGCAAAGAAAAATCAGCGCGATCAGGCTGCTGCTGGCGATAAGGGTAAGGTTACGGATCATCCGGGTATTATAACGAGCTTATGAGCATTCAACTTCTGTGTATCCGCCGCTTTGCGCTACGCGTAGCGCGCCGCTTCAGAGACGAAAACTTTCACCAGATCAGTGCCAGTCTGGCGTTTACGACGCTCCTTTCACTGGTTCCCTTGGTTGCGTTGATTCTCAGTCTGATGACTGCGCTTCCGGTGTTTCAAGGGCTGGTCGATCAAGTCGATCACTTTTTAGTCCGTAATTTATTGCCGGAGCGTAGCGGTGGCTCGATTGCGGGCTACATTCTGAAATTCTCGCAAAAAGCGGCGCAGGTGACGACCGTTGGCTTACTAATGTTGCTCGCTACGGCTTTTCTCCTCTTGCTGACCATAGAGCGTGCGTTTAACCACGTTTGGTCCGTCGGGCCGCGCCCATTCGGGCAGCGTTTGAAACTCTATGCTGCAGTTCTGGCGCTGTGGCCTTTGGTGGTCGGGGGCGTCGTGGCCGCGACCTCTTATGCCGTCACTGCCTCGCTCGGTTTCGTGCACGAGCCTCCCTGGCTGAGTCGCTTTCTCTTTAAGGTACTGGGACTGGCGGTTGCCGCCTTCTTTTTTGCCGGGATTTATCACTGGGTTCCCAATACGCGGGTGGCTGTGCGCGATGCGGCGTGGGCTGGCGTCGTGGCCGCATTCGGTTTTTTGTTGATGCAGAAAGGCTTCGCGCTTTATCTGCAGCATTTTCCCTCATACACGGTTGTGTACGGCGCTTTGGCGACCGTGCCCATTTTCCTGCTCTGGCTCTATCTATCCTGGGCGGTTGTGATGTCCGGTGCGCTGGTTGCCGCAACGCTGCCTGAATTCAGGGGTCGATGCAGGAAACGTTAACCAGTCTGCCGAGTAGATTTTTCGGTCTCGATGGCGAATACTTCGATGCTGCTTGTCTGCTCTTCGATGCGCGTTGTTTTTATTTCACGTACCTTGACGTTCCCCTGAGCAACAATCAAAACGTGTTTTTGCCCCCTGTTGTTTAGCGCCCCCGAATTTGTCACCAGAGCCTCGGTTGCGCGCAGTGTTGGCACTTCCGGCAGAAGTAGTACCGGTAGGCGCTCGCTGATATCACGCTCCGACGGCAGTGTAAGAATCGCAGGCACGGCAGTTGGCGCCAGAATTTGCAGGCCCATTTCCAGGTGCTCCGGGTTTTCGGAGAGCGCCCAGCGGACTAGGCAGATTTGCCAGTTGTTTTCGGACTCGGAACGAATGGCCGTAATGTCGCCTACCGCCAGTTTTCCAGTCTTGCCGCCCACATGCATGATGGCGTAGCCATCCGGACTCTGGTTGGTAATCATCCAGGTCGAGATTTCCGGTTTCGTTGCCTGATCTAGCTGAAACAAGAGCCAAACCTTGTGTAGGCCAGCACATATTTCTGCTCTGTGGTTGCGTCTGCGATGAGGAAATCTACGCTTTCCAGGAGATCCCCAATACCCAGCCAGACGCGTCAGTACTCCCCTGCCTGCAGGGGTACCGGCAAAATCCGGGAGATCGATTCGGTGCGGTGAGCACCCCGTATTGAGTTCGTCGATTTGCTTATTGACTAATTTGGCAAGTTGCGCGCACGAAAAATAGCGAACACTGGCTTCGGCTGGCGCGGCCTTGCGCGAGCACGGAAAAGCGGGAGAGTCGCGGAGCAGATCAAGCCAAAAGTTACTGCTGCTGTTCTCTGGAGCAACATCGCTTGGCAGTTCTACGTAATGCGCAAAGCGATGCAAATAGGATGCTATGAACCCGACCTCCGTCGAGGTGAAGGAATCCGGCTGTGAGCATCCGAGTAGGAGGGCTGACGTGTAGATATGCTCCAGGCTTTGGGATTCACCAACGGGCGTAAAGTGGTTAGCCAGTAGTCGCTGCGCTGCCGCGT
>CAXNNH010000038.1:0-9945 GCA_964203325.1 Burkholderiales bacterium
TATAAGATTGGTGCGGTCAATTCGATCAACTGGGCGCGCGTCGTGGCGCAGATCGTTTACTACTTCAAAGCCTATTTTGCTGCCACCCAATCGAACGATGAGCAGGTCGATTTTGCCGTACCTTCCGGCAATTTCGGTAATGTCTGCGCCGGCCACATTGCGCGCATGATGGGCTTGCCAATTGCCCATCTGGTGGTGGCTACCAACGAGAACGATGTGCTCGACGAATTCTTCCGTACCGGCATTTATCGTCCGCGCAGCACAGCCGAGACGCACGCTACCTCCAGCCCGTCGATGGATATTTCCAAAGCATCGAACTTCGAGCGCTTCGTTTTCGATCTGCTCGGACGCGATCCGGCGCGAGTGCGCGAACTCTGGGCCAAGGTGGATGCAGGCGGTAGCTTCGATCTCTCGGAGACGCCTTACTTTGCCCAGTTGCCGCAGTTCGGCTTCGTTTCCGGGTCGAGCAATCATGCCGATCGCCTGACGACGATACGCCGCACCTATGCGCAATACGGCGTGCTGGTCGATACGCACACGGCCGACGGCCTGAAAGTCGCCGCCGAGTGGCGCACGCCGGGAAGGCCGATGATCGTTCTCGAAACAGCCCAGCCGGCCAAGTTTGAAGAAACGATCTTCGTAGCACTCGGTTTTCCGCCCGAGCGCCCGGCCGATTTACAAGGTATCGAGGACTTACCGCAGCGTGTGGTGGTAATGGACGCCAGCGTCGACGCGGTGAAGGAATTCGTCAGAACGCACCTAGATTCCTGAGCGCCGGTATGGCCGGCGAGGGGTAACGCGGCCGCGCTGGAGGGTGTTTCTGGATTGAGTGCGCTGCGCGCCGAGGCGTATAACGGGCCGTCAGTGATTTGCGGCCCAGCGCTTATACTAGCGCGCGAATAATTTCAGTGGAGAACTGCATGGCTTTGGCCCCCGAAAACGTCAGTATGGCAATGTTTTGCGATTTCGAAAACGTTGCGCTGGGTGTGCGCGACGCTAATTACGAAAAATTCGACATCAAGCCGGTGCTGGAGCGCTTGCTGCTCAAGGGCAGCATCGTGGTCAAAAAAGCTTATTGCGATTGGGATCGCTATAAGAGTTTCAAGGCGACGATGCACGAGGCTAATTTTGAGCTGATCGAGATTCCGCATGTGCGCCAGTCCGGTAAAAATTCGGCCGATATTCGCTTGGTGGTTG
The DNA here is from genome assembly GCA_964203325.1 of Burkholderiales bacterium. Lineage (GTDB taxonomy): Bacteria > Pseudomonadota > Gammaproteobacteria > Burkholderiales > Rhodocyclaceae > JACQYA01. The sequence continues at coordinate 1,198 of CAXNNH010000038.1, forward strand.
ATGCGCTCGACCTGTGCTATACCAAATCGCATGTCAATACGTTTGTGATTGTCAGTGGCGATTCGGATTTTTCGCCGCTGGTTTCAAAGCTGCGCGAGAACGCCAAGTACGTGATCGGCGTTGGCGTCAAGCAGTCGACGTCCGACTTGTTGATCGCCAATTGCGATGAATTCATTTTTTACGACGATCTGGTGCGCGAGATCCAACGTACAGCGGCCAAGCGTGACAAACGCGAGGGGCAACCCGCCGTCAGACGTTCGCCGGAAGAAGAAATTCGCCGCAAGGAGGAGTTGGAAGCACGCAAGACCAAGGCCATCGAGCTGGCGGTGGAGACGTTCGACGCGCTGGTCGGCGAGCGGGGCGACAGCGGCAAGATCTGGGCGTCGATGCTGAAGGAGGCGATCAAGCGCCGTAAGCCGGATTTTAACGAGTCTTACTATGGTTTCCGTGCCTTTGGCAATTTGCTCGAAGAGGCGCAGGGGCGTGGCTTGCTCGAATTCGGTCGGGACGAAAAATCGGGCGCTTATGTTTATCGTACCAGCCCCACCATAGCCCCTAGCGAACCGCCCGTCGAAACAGTGCCACCCGTGCTGGAGGCGGTGGCCGTGCCAGAGGTCACGTCCGAGCCGGTGGTGACGGTGAGCGAGAAATCTTCCTCGCGCCGCAAGGGACGCGGCAACCGCAAACCAAAGGAGACAAAACTGGAAGTGGCTATCCCGCTTGTCGATGAACCGGCCGTCGTTGAAGCGTTTCTACTGCAGCCGGTGACTGCCGAGTCTGTTGTTCCGACAACAAGGGAGCAGGAAGTTGCAGTCCCGCAACCGCTTGCCGTCGAGCCTCCTGTGCCAGATGTGTTCGATGGGGCCGTTGCCGAAGCCACGGTCATCACCGAACGCGCCCGCGAACGTGAACATGCATTCGAAGCCGAAATCAAAATTGAAACTGACGCTAAAGCCGAAACTGAAGTTCAGATTGAAGCCAACGTTGAGAAACCCCCCGCTGCCCGAAAACGCCGTCCGCGCAAGCCCAAGGTTGTCGCGGAAGCCGCTGATGTGGCCGCTAGGCAACTCGATTTTCCTTTAATTGCGTGAACTAAGGAGGCGCTGATTAATTGTTGTTTCGAGTGAATATAGAAATATAACTTATTGATTTAAATATTACTTACTACGCTCGGGATGACAAAAAGAACAAATCAGCGTCTCCCTAAAACACAAGCCTCGATGGGAACACTTGTGAAGCCGATTGCAGAACAAACCATTTTCATAAGTATTGCGTCGTACTGCGACCCCCTCTTGCAGTTTACGATTGATGGCGCGTTGGCCACGGCGACTCGTCCGGCGAATTTGCGTTTTGGCATCGTGGACCAAAGTCCGTTTGTAGCACGCTTGCCGGAGGCCGAACTGCCGCGTGCGCAGATCAGTTACGTGCATATCGATCCGCGCGATGCGCGCGGCCCTTGCTGGGCGCGCTCGATTGCCATGACGCTTTACGACGGTGAAGACTGGTTTTTTCAGATCGACTCGCACATGTTGTTCGCGTCCGGCTGGGACGAAAAGCTGATCGCTGCGGCGCTGCAATGTTCGGCGATCAATCCGAAGTGCATCCTGTCGAACTACCCGAATGCCTTCGAGATGGTCGATAACCAGCCGAAACCGAAACCGGTAACGCAACATGTCCTGGCCCATGTTTTGGGCAAGGATGCGCAATTTGAAGCCACTCATCCGGTATTGAAGTTCCAGGCGATCCCCGTCGGACGCGATACGCCGGTGTTGGGTTTTCATCTCGGCGGCGGTTGTCTGTTTGCCAACGGTAGTTTTGTCGAGGAGATTCCCTACGACCCGCATATTTATTTTCATGGTGAGGAGCAAAGCATGGCCGTGCGCGCTTACACGCACGGCTGGGATATTTTCCACGTTCCCGCGCTGCCCATCTACCACTTGTACGATACCGGCGGCAGCGAGGCCCCGCGCCCGAAGCACTGGACTGAAGGCCATGATAAACAACGGCCGGTGCGCTGGTGGGTGCTGGAAGAGCGATCCAAGGCCAGAGTCAGGGCTTTGCTATGCGAAGGAAAAAATCTGGGGGTGTACGGTTTGGGTACGCAACGAACCCTGGCCGATTACGCCCGGTTTTGTGGCATCGATTACGCGAGCAAAACATTGACTGAACAGGCACGCCAGGGGCCGTGGGTCGCCGACAAATAAGCGCCTCGGCCATTCACCCTCGTTCTGACAAAACGTTGAATTCAGCGTAGGGCGAAGCCGCCGGTCGCCTGGAGAGCCGCATGGATAAACAATCTACAAGGGGGGGTGGCTGGAGAGTGGCGTAAACAGGCGCTCTCCGGGCAGGTGCTCTGTAGATCGAGCATTGGCGCGGCTTGTAGAGGCAGTGGGTTGGCACTGTGCTCGATTTTGGCATGTACCAAGATGGATATGTAGCAAAACTCAAGAGCCGTAAAAAAGCCGCGACCTTGTCGTTGTAGGATCGCGGCTTTTTTTGTAGGTCGGATGCTTTTGGTTTTTCAGGCAGCGGCTTGCGTCGGAATGGTGTTACCCCGGCGGTTGATGCGGTTTTGTGCGTCGACGTAGATCAGATCGGGCGCGTACCTACTCAGTTCGATTTCGTTGTACACAGCAAAAGTGGCGATGATCAGGATGTCGCCCGGCGCGGCGCGGCGCGCGGCCGAGCCATTGACCGAGATAATCCCCGATCCCCGCTCGGCGCGCAGGGCGTAGGTAGTAAAGCGCTCGCCGTTATTCACGTTCCAGATATCAATCTGCTCGTACTCGCGAATGTTGGCCGCGTCGAGCAGATCCTCGTCGATCGCACATGAGCCTTCATAGTGAAGCTCGGCATGCGTGGTGGTCACGCGGTGCAGCTTGGACTTCAGCATCGTTCTCTGCATGGATTCACCCGTGCGAAGTGGCGTTAAGGGGAAGGAAAAAGTAAACCGAAAAACGGAAAGACCGTAGAGCGAACGGCATTGTAACGGCTAATTGTCGCCTGTCAACGCTCGTGTTGCGCTGCCTGAATTTCAACATTATCGAGCAGTCTCGGGATGCCCAGCCGACTGGCGCCGAGCACCACTAATGCTGGGTTCCCAGGTTGTGGGGCTTGTAAATCGGATTGTTGTCGCACTGCAACATAATCGCTTGTCCAGCCGTTGGCATCCAGCTCGGCCACTGCTTCGCGCTCCAGTTTTGCAAAATCGGACTCGCCATTGCGCAGCGCGTCGGCGATACGGCGCAAAACGCGGGATAGGCGCGGCGCTTCGGCACGTTCGTCTGCTGTCAGATAGCCGTTGCGCGACGACAGCGCCAAGCCGTCTTGGGCGCGTATCGTTTCGCCGCCGACGATCTCGATGGGCAGGGCCAGTTGCCGCGTCATATTGCGCAGAACCATCAGTTGCTGGTAATCCTTTTTACCGAACAGCGCGACCTGTGGCTGGACAATGTTGAACAGTTTGAGCACGACGGTGGCGACCCCACGAAAATGGCCGGGACGGCAGGCGCCTTCGAGCTGGTTCTGGATTTCGGGTGGGTCGACATAGTAACGCTGCGTTTCCGGGTACAGGTCGCGCTCACTGGGCGCGAAGAGCAGATCGACGCCGGCCGCCGCCAGCTTGGCGCAATCGTCGGCAAAGGTACGCGGGTATTGGTCGAAATCCTCGTTCGGGCCGAACTGCAGGCGATTGACAAAAATACTGGCCACTACCGAATCGCCGTGCGCGCGTGCTTGCGTCATCAGGGCAATATGTCCCGCGTGCAGGTTGCCCATCGTCGGCACGAAAACGACGCGGCCTTTGTTTTTCAGCGCAGAGCGTAGTTCGAAAATGCTTGAATGAATTTGCATGGTTTGGGTACCTCTTTCAACGCAGCGATCACAGAGGACGCAGAGGCGTAGAGCACGCAAAGAAAAGCGAAGCTTTTGCGCTCTCTGCCTCTATGTCTGCACGATTTCTGCGTTAAGGGCGATTAAGGGAAGTCAGTAGCAGTGTTCTGGCCCAGGAAAGCTGCTGTCCTTGACGGCGGCAACATACGCTTCCACGGCCGCTGCAATAGACGGTTGGCCGGCCATGAAGTTCCTGACGAACCGTGCTTTCTTGCCCGGCGCGATGTCCAGCATGTCGTGCAACACCAGCACTTGCCCCGAACAATCTTTACCAGCGCCGATACCAATCGTCGGCAGATCGGTGTCGTGGGTAATTTCGCTCGCCAGGTCGGCGGGGATGGCTTCGAGTAACAGCATAACGGCGCCGGCGGCGGCGTGTGCCCTGGCATCGGCCAGAATACGAGCGGCCGCCTCGCCGCGCCCTTGCACGCGATAGCCGCCCAGGGTGTGCACATATTGCGGGGTCAGCCCAACATGCGCCCATACCGGAATGCCGCGCTGCGATAGAAAGGCGCTGGTTTCGGCCATCTCGGCGCCGCCTTCCAGCTTGACCATTTGCGCACCGGCCGCCATCAGGCGGGCCGCGTTACGGTAGGCTTGAGACGGCGATTCCTGGTACGAGGCCCACGGCAGATCGGCGGCAATCAGAGCACGCTTTGCGCCACGGGCAACGGCGGCCGTATGGTAGGCAATGTCGTCGACGGTAACCGGCAGGGTCGAATCGTGCCCTTGCAGCACCATGCCGAGCGAATCGCCAACGAGCAGTACGTCGACGGCTGCGCTATCGCACAAGTGGGCGAAGCTGGCGTCGTAACAGGTCAGCACAGAAATTTTCTCACCGGCCGCGCGCATTTTGGCGAGGTCGATATGCGTGAGCCGACGCGTAAAACTGTGTGAAGACATGGGCTTACTCTCTCCGATTGAAGTAGGGATACTCGCCTAGCTGCGAAATACGAAATAAACCGCGCCAAGAATACACAGGGAGGCCCATAGGTAGTCAAGTTTAAGCGGTTGCTGCATATAGAAAACGACGAAGGGAACGAAGATACTCAGCGTAATCGCTTCCTGCAGAATCTTCAGTTGGGCCAGCGACAGTTCGCTGTGACCGATGCGGTTGGCCGGCACCTGCAGTAAATATTCGAACAACGCAATGCCCCAGGAGATCAGCGCGGCGATCCACCACGGGCGATCGTTCAGATGTTTCAGGTGCGCATACCAGGCAAAAGTCATAAAAACGTTTGAAGCGGAGAGCAGCAGTATGCTTTGCCAGAGAACTGGAATATCGGAGGGAAAGCGCATCAGGGGAGTTTTTCGATGCGCTGCATACTGACGGCCGGCGCCCAGGCGCTGGCGTGGCCACGGCCGGGAATACGGCAATGCGGGGCGATTTCGAGTAAGGGGACGATAACGAAGGCGCGCAGGTGCATGCGCGGATGTGGCACGTTCAGGGTCTGGCTAACAATGGTTTCTTCATCGAACAACAATAAATCGAGGTCGAGCGTGCGCGGAGCATGGTGAAACAGACGGCTACGGCCAAAGCGCGTTTCAATAGCGAGCAGGGCGGCCAGCAAGGTTTGTGCGCCAAGCCCGGTTTCCAGCTCGGCGACGGCGTTAATGAAATCGGGCTGTCCGTGGATGCCAACCGGTGCTGTGCGGTAAAGCGCAGAAAGATGCAGCAGTTTGGATTGCGGCAGTTCGGCCAGCGCGGCGGCGGCGGCGCGCACCTGAACCACCGGTTCGGCCAAGTTGGCGCCGAGCGCAACAAACGCACGATGCACAACAGGAAAAATGGCTTCAATCATGTCGCAGCCGTGAACGTCTGAACGCTTATTCCGCTTTGGGGCCTGACGGTTTTTTACGGCGTCGGCGTTTTTTGGCCTCGCCGGGGGGAGGCGGCAGCAGCATCGCGCTGCGCGCATCGCTGTCGCTGCTGGCGAAGCGTGTCCACCACTGGCCGAGTTCGGCCGGCACTTCGCCCGATTCGGCGCGCAGCAGCAAAAAGTCATAGCCCGCTTTGAAACGCAGTTGTTCGAGTACGCCGAAGGGGCGCTTGCCCGAGCGCTGCTCGAAACGCGGTTGCAAAGCCCAAATGTCTTTGATGTCGCCGGCAATGCGACGAGTGATCGCCAGTTTTTCGCTCTGGACGTTGAGCACTTCATCCATCGCCATAAATAGCGCCGGAATGCCGCGTTCGCCGCTCGCCTTAAACGTCTCCCATTTAGCCAGCACCTCATGCCAAAGCAGGGTGGCAAACAGAAATCCGGGGGAAATTGGCTTGCCTTCACGTACGCGGTGGTCGGTGCTTTCCAGTGCCAGCATCACAAAACGTTCGCCGAGGGCTTGTTCGAGGATGACGTCAAGCAACGGCAGCAGGCCGTGGTGCAGACCCTCGGCGCGCAATTGGGCGACACATTTGACCGCATAGCCGGAGGTCAGCAGTTTGAGCATTTCGTCGAACAGGCGCGACGGCGGTACGTTGCCGATCAGGTCGGCCATCTCGCGAATCGGTCGGCGGCTGGCCGGGTCGATGTTGAGATCCAGCTTGGCCGCCAGGCGCACGGCGCGCAACATGCGTACCGGGTCTTCGCGATAACGGGTAACCGGATCGCCGATCATGCGCAGTGTGCGCTGCTTTAGATCGGCCACGCCGTTGTGGTAGTCGAGGATCGTTTCGGAAGTCGGGTCGTAGTAGAGCGCATTGACGGTAAAGTCGCGCCGCGCAGCATCGTCCTTTTGATTGCCGAACACGTTGTCGCGCAGTACGCGCCCCTGCTCGTCGGTATGCGCCTTGTGACCGGCATGATGGCCCGGCTCACCGTGATGGCCACGGAAGGTAGTCACCTCCACGGTTTCCGATCCCATCATCACATGCACAATCTGGAAACGGCGACCGATGATGCGCGAACGGCGAAAGCAGTGGCGCACCTGCTCCGGCGTCGCGTTGGTCGCCACGTCGTAGTCCTTGGGGGTGAAGCCGGCCAGCAGATCGCGCACTGCGCCACCGACCACATACGCTTTGTAGCCCTGCTCCTGCAGGGTTTCGACGGTGCGTCGGCTGCCGTTGCTGAGGGCTTCGCGGTGGATACCGTGCTTGCCGACGGTAATTACGGCTGCCTCGCTGTGGCCGCCGTTCACTTTGCGTCCAAAGACGCGGGATATGAATTTGCGAATCATCGCTCGTTTTTTCTGGGTTTTTTCGAATGGTGCACTACAGCAAAGGCGGTCATGATAGCCGATTGCATTTCAAAAATCAGACGGGAAAATGCGCCGATCAATCGCGTAGACTAATGACCGGCCAGTTCAGTTGCTCCGCGTGCGTGCGCAGCGTAGGGTCAGGATCGACCGCTACCGGATCGCTGACCTTGGACATTAGCGGCAGATCGTTCAGCGAATCGCTGTAAAACCAGCTACGCTCGAAGCACCCCCACCACAGTCCCATGCTTTCCAGCCAGCTTTCGACGCGGCTGATCTTGCCTTCACGGAAAGAAGGAGTGCCGCGTGGCTGGCCGGTGAACAGACCATTCTCCTGCGCCGGAATGGTGGCAATCAGGTGCGGAATGCCTAATTCTCGGGCAATCGGCGCCGTGACGAAGCTGTTGGTCGCCGTTACCAAGGCGCACAGTGCACCGCTTTCCAGATGTTGGCCGACCAGGGCACGGGATTTTTGGTCGATGATCGGCAAAATCCGCGTTGTCATGAACTCGCGGTGCCAGTCGTCGAGCTGGCTGCGTGGGTAGCGCGTTAGCGGCTGCAACTGAAAATCGAGAAACTGGTGGATGTCGAGCGTTCCGGCCTTGTATTGCTCAAAAAATTCGCTATTTTTTGCTGCGTGCACTTCGCGGTCGAGCACACCCTTGGCGATCAGAAATTGTGCCCACTCGAAATCGCTATCGCCAGCGAGGAGCGTGTTGTCCAGGTCAAACAAAGCAAGTTGCATAATCATTTTTCCGTATATTTTCTCTATGTTTTTAAAGGATTTTGCAGCACTGCGCGCAGCAGAGGCAGGGTGATGGGGCGTTTGTGCTCAAGCGAGTAGCGGTCGAGCGCGACGAGCAAAGCGGCGAGGCTGCGCATGTCGCGCGGTGCGCGCGCCAGCAGATAATCGAGTGCGCCAGCCGGCAAGCGCATGCCGCGCGACAGGGCTTGTGCGGCGAGCGCGGTAATTTTCTCGGGTTCGGTCAATGGCTGCAGCCGGTAGATCAACCCGGAACCCAGGCGCGTGCGCAAGTCTTCGCGCAGCTTGAGTTGCACGGGGGGATGGGTAGCGGCGACGAGCAGGCGTCCCCCGTTTGCGCGCAAGCGGTTGAACAGGTTGAACAAGGCGATTTGCCCGGTTTCGCTGAGTGTTTCGACATGATCCACGGCGTGCAAGCCGTGCTCTTCTATTCCCAAACCGTCAAGATCGACGTTGGTCGCCGCATTGATGTAATCGCCGGCACTCGCTCGTAACAGATGGGTCTTGCCGGCCCCCGGATCGCCCCAGAGCAGCAAAGAAGATTCATGGTTTTCAGGTGCCAGCCAGGCCGCCAGCCCCGTCAGGGCCTCGCTGTTGCCGCCGGCGACGAAATTATCGAAGCTGGGCGCGTCTTCCGGTAGCAGATCGAGAATGAGTTGGCGCATCGGTGGGCGCATCGGTGGGTGTATCGGGCGAAATGAAAGTTAAGGGGAGCGTCAGCCGGTAAGTGGTACTTGATGGTACTTGATCGGTACGCGAAGCGACATTTCGGATAAAATCCGGCCTTTGCCGAATCATTTGCCGAATCAGGCCGCGCATTTTACCACTACGCATCGTTTGCCAGATGCGCTCGGGACGACCACCAAGATGACTCAAGAATCTCTCTCCTATCGTGATGCCGG
>CAXNNH010000039.1:0-9871 GCA_964203325.1 Burkholderiales bacterium
TCCACCGAACCTTCCATCTCGGCAACGTTCCCGACGCCACCGCTCGCCGCGCTGCCGCCTTTCCCCGTACCCTCGCCAAAAAACAGGTCGAGCGTCGCCTTGAATTCACGTTGCGAGCAGACGGCGTAGCGCAACCATTTTTGCGGGAAGACGTTGTCGGCGACGTGCGAGGCCAGAATTCGCTCAGGGTCGGTACTCAGAATGACGATACCTTCCGGCGTTTCGTCGATGGGCAGCCAATGGCCGCCCGCCAGATATTCGCGCTTGAGGTTGCGTAATAGCTCGGGATTTTTTAGCCGATTCGCTTTGTAGGGTTCGTAGGGAACCGAAAAAAATCGGGAGAGTGCGTTACCCAACGCCTGTGGTTTGACCTGAAACTCGTCGAGCAACACCGTTTCGATATCGACACCTGACCGCCGCGCCGTGGCAGTCGCCTGCTCGAATTGGGCCGCCGATAGCACGGCGTCGAACACCAGATAGTCGTATTTGGTCTTGATCGTCTCCGCCCGCAGGCGGCGCTGGCGAAAGGCCACGGCCAGTGTCTGCGCGATCCAGCGCGCGCCCTCTTCCACCATCGTCGGAAAAGGCATGCCGGCCTTGTTGTTAATCAACTGCATGACACCGACCAACTCGCCGTTCTGTTCGAGAATTGGGGCCACCAGCATCTGTTGCGTGCGGTAGCCGGTGCGCTTGTCGACATCCGGCAGGAAATGCAAGGTGGCGCCGAGTAGTGCTAGCTCGTTGGCAGCATAAACATCCTTGATGTTGAGCAGCCTTTTGTGTACCGCGCAATAGCCGGCAATGCTTTGCTCGGCGACGGGCAAGCGCAGATCCTTGAACGAATTAAGACCGATCTTGACCTTGGAAATCAGGGATAACTTATCCTCGCTCAGGACATAAATAGTCAGCCTGTCGGCATTGAACAACGCGCAAATCTCGTTGCTGACCTCCAGCATGATCTCGTCGATATTGCTCGCCGCGTGGATATGGTTGGCGACTTGATTGATGTTCTGGGAGAACTCCAGGCGGATGCCCATTTCCCTTACATTCACCGGCGTCGAACTGTTCATTGCATTCTCCCGCATGATGGCCGTTTGCGCTAACGCTTGCCGCCGTAGCCGGCGATGCCGACGGCAAAGCGCACCAGGTTATAACTCAGCCGACGGAGCAAGCGCGCATGCCAGGATAGCTGCTGCCACAGCCGACGGTGCAGTTCCTGCGCGCCGTCGTTCATGGCCAGGGCCAGGCTGCGCCGCAACTCCTCGGAGAAAACGGCATCGCGTACAACGATGTTGGCTTCCTTGGCCAGCAGCAGGCTGAACGGATCAATATTGGATGAACCGACCGTCGCCCACTGCGCATCGATTACCGCCACCTTGGCGTGCAAAAAGCTGCGGTGGTATTCAAAAATCCGGATTCCGTCGCCCAGTAGCTTGCCGTACAAGGCTTGCGTGGCGTAGTGCAGCAGGCGATATTCGATACGCCCCTGCAACAAAATGGTCACACGCACACCGCGCCTCACGGCGTCGCGCAACGCTCGGCGAAAGCGGCGACCGGGGAGGAAGTAGGCGTTGGCGATCAGAATATCTTCCCGCGCTTCGGCGATGGCGGCCAAATAAGCCTCTTCAATATCGCGCCGATGGCGGAAATTATCACGCACGATGAAAGCGGCGGTCTGCTGGCCGACCGCTGCCGGCGTGGCCAGCGCGCTCCGGTCGAGGCGATAACGTCGATTGAGCTTGGCCCAGACCACGATTTCCCACAGTCGGTACAAGGCTTGGCGAATCGGCGCCAGCAGCGGACCTTCGATGCGTACCGCGTAGTCGTAACGCGGCGGCGTCTGGTGCGGCGTGTTGAGGTCGTCGATGACATTGATGCCACCGACAAAGGCGATCTCACCGTCGATGAGTACCAGTTTGCGATGCAGCCGACGCAAACGATGCCGGCGCAACTGAAAACGGGCGATGTCCGGGCGGTACACCATCGCTTGTACGCCGCTATCGAGCAGCGCAGGCAGCAACAGGCGCGAGAAATCGTGCGAGCCGAAGCCATCGACCAGAACGCGCACCGTCAGGCCGCGTTTTGCGGCATGGCCCAGAGCTTGCGCTACGGCACGGCCCGTCACGTCGTCCTCGAAAATATAGCTTTCCAGGTGCACTTCGTGGCGGGCAGCGTCGATGGCGGCCAGCAAGGCCGGGAAATACTCCGCCCCGCTGTTGAGCAGGGTCAGGCGGTTACCGGCGATGAAGTCAGCTAGCATCGCTGCCGCCATTGTCGTTACTCTTGTTACCATCCCCGTTGCCACCCTCGCTATCGCGCAAGAGATGAGCCGAGAGGGCGGCGTGGTCGGAGATTTTCGACCACGGTGCGCCAAAATGGATTTCGGCGCTCTCGACCTGAAAGCCGCGCACGTAGATGCGATCCAGCCGGAACAGGGGCAGCTTAGCCGGGAAACTGCGCCCTGGCGCGCCGCCCAGACCGCCGATGCCGCCCAACACTTCAGTCATGCCTAAACGCTGCGCCAGCAGATCGTCTGCCCGATTGCGCCAGTCATTAAAGTCGCCGGCAATGATGAGCGGCGCCTCGGGGGCCACCCGCGCCTCCAGATACGTAGCGAGCGCTTCCATTTGCCGCCGCCGCGAACGACCGAACAGCGAAAGATGCACGCAAACGCAATGCACCGTTTGCGCGGAATCGGGCATTTGTAGCGCGCAGTGCAGCAAGCCGCGCCGTTCAAAACGCAACTGCGTCACATCCTGGTTGTGGGTATGCGCGATGGGGAAGCGCGACAGGATGGCATTGCCGTGGTGACCGTGGTCATAGACGACATTGCGGCCATAAGCTGTCGCTTGCCAAACGTCTTCGGCCAAAAAATCGTGTTGCGCGGCCTCCGGCCAGTTCTCGTGCCGTTCGGCGTGCCCGAGATGCAAGCCCTGCACTTCCTGCAGAAAAACAATATCCGGCCCCAGTATGCGCAAACGCTCGCGCAGATCATGCACTCTCATGTGCCGATTGAACTGCGAAAAACCTTTGTGAATATTGTAGGTCGCCACATGCAGCAGCTTGGACATTGGAGTCGGCTTTCGTTTTACAGACGGATGTTACGTACCGCCCAGATTTCAACGCGGGCCGGTGCTGTCCGAGACGCGCATCGTGAGCGGTCGGCAAGGACGGCATGGCTGGAGAGGCGCATGGATAAACGATCTACAGGGGGGTAGGCTGGAGAATGGCGTCAACAGGCGCTCTCCGGGCAGCAGGTCTGTAGATCAAGCACTGGCGCGGCTCTCCAGCCTGCTGGTCAGGGTCGTGTCGACGGACAGTCGATAAACAGCATCGACACATCGTCGTGAAACGACAGGCCGTCCAGATGACGGGTCAGCGCGCTGCGTACCGCGCCGTGGCGCAAATAAGAGGGGACGTTGTGCACGGTGGCGAGCAGCGCATCAAGGTCAAACTGCTTTCCTGTCCGGTTTTCAGCTTCGATCAGACCGTCGGAGAAGATCAGCAACTGCTGCGCAGACTCGAAGGTGAACGCCACGGTTTTGACTAAATCCTCGTCGGTATCGAGAATGCCGAGCGCCATTTGATGCGAGGGAAAGCGCCGGCTGACTTCGCCGTGGGCATCGAGCAGGAGCGCCTCGGGCGTGCCGCCGATCCATAGTTCAGCCCGGTGGTTCACGCTATCGACGCAGACCAGCGTGGCGGCAACAAAGCGCCCCGGTGGCATCGATTGCTTCAAATGGTGGTTGATTTCACCGACCAGGGTACCGAGTGCCGGCGCGCTCGGTACTCGGCTGTAAAACAGCGTTAGCGCCGGCAAGGTACTGATCGCCGCTGTCAGACCGTGCCCGGTCGCGTCGGCCAGCATGGCGTAAAGTTTGCCGTCGCTGGAGCGGGCAGCGGCCACCACATCGCCGCTGAAATTTTCAGCCGGCGTGAGCCAGTAATGCAGTTGCGGATCTTTCAGTCCGGGGCGCAGTAGTTGCTGATCGATCAACGCGCGCGCCAGACGCGACTCGGCCTCGGTCGCTTCAAAGTAGCGTTGCAGCGACTCGGCGTTTTCGCGCAACTTTTGCTCGGTCTGTTTGCGCTCGCTAATATCGCGGATCATGCCGACGAACAGGCGCTCCTTGTCAAAACGCGCTTCGGTGACCCCCAGCTCAATCGGAAATTCGGTGCCATCTTTGTGTAGCCCGATCAGCTCACGGCCAAAGCCAATAAGCTGCGGTGGGCCGCCGTGGACGTAATTGCCGACGTAGGCGTCGTGTGCGCTGTGGTAAGGCTCGGGCATCAACATGTTGACGTTGCGGCCGACCATTTCGCTGGTCGCCCAACCGAACACGCGTTCGGTCGAACGGTTGCAGGAGACGATAGTCGCCTCGGTGTCGATGGTGATGATGGCGTCGAGCGTGTTGTCCGAGATCGCTTCGATGCGCTTGAGCGTCTCGATGCTTTTGCGTTGCAGGTAGAGCATGCGCTGCATCGAACGCATCTTGGCTTCGATGAGGACAAAATTGATCGGCTTGGACATAAAGTCGTCGCCACCGGCTTCGATGCCGGTGACCAGATTTTCTTCGCGGTCCATCGCCGACAGGAAAATGATCGGTATCCAGCGCTCGGTCGCCTGCTTGCGTATTTGGCGCGCCGCTTCGAAGCCGTCCATCACCGGCATCATGATGTCGAGCAGAATCAGGTCGGGCTTGTTCTCGGCGCACAAGGCCACCGCTTGCGCACCATCCTCGGCCGCAATGGTGCTGTGCCCGAGTTTTTTCAGAAAAACCTGCAGAATTTGTACATTGGTGCGATTGTCGTCGACGACCAAGACGCGTAGCGGCGGGAGAGTTTCGGCTTGCATGGGGGGTATAGAGTGGCTCATTTTATTGATCAACGGCAGTGGCCTGGTTGACGATAAGCGCTTCGCCGGAGTCAAAACGACGGTCGACCAGGGTGGCTACGACCACGTTGCCGCAGCCCTCATAATCAAGGCTGTCGAAACTACCTAGCCTGGCCAGCGCGATACCGCGACCATTCGGATCAAAGGCGCGCTCCGGGTCGAAGTCGAGGTACTTGCGCCAGTCGAAACCTTTTCCATCGTCGGTAATACGCAGGCGCAGCCGGCCCGGTTCTCGGGTCAGTTGCACGCGCACGCGCTTGTCGCGATATTCGTCCAATGCACTGCGCCGAATAATTTCCTGCTGCCAGCAATCGAGACGTTTCAGCTCCCCTTTTTCAGCATAGGAGATGCCGAGATTGCCGTGCTCGACACCGTTAATCAGCAGTTCGGAAAGTCCGAGGATGGCGCTGCTCGGGCAGGGAGTTGCCTGCGCCAGAAAGGAGGCGAGGCCAGCCGCTTCTTCGATGGTGCGGAATTCAAACAATCCTTCGCTCATTAGTTGCAGCGCATTCTCGTGTTCGCGCAGACGCTTTTGCAGATCGGCCCGGGTCGCCGCATCGCTCAGGGCGGCGCGGGCGATGGAGAGCAGCGAGTCGCGTTCGTAGGGCTTGGTCAGATAGTAATAAGCGCCGGCCTGCAAGCCTTCGCGCAATTGCTCCGGTGCGGAGGCCGCCGTTTGCATGATGACCGGGATCTTGGCCAGACGCGGGTCGGCCTTGATCCGCTTGAGCAGCGAAATGCCATCCAGTCCCGGCATCATGCGGTCGAGGATGGCCAGGTCGAAATTGCTATCCGGCGCCGCCAGCGCTTCCCAGGCGGCATCGCCACTCTCGAACGACGCTAGCTGATACCCTGCGCCATCGAAATATTCGGCAATAATTTCCAGGTTGAAGGGTTCGTCATCGACAATCAAAAGTTGGGCGGTCATAAGTCGTCTCGCTGCGCAGGGCCATGTGCCGATTTGGGCGCGATGGGTAGATGAATGATAAAGGAAGCGCCGTGTTGCGGATTATTGCACGCGACGATTGCGCCGTGATGGGCACGCACGATTTCGCGGCAGATCGACAAGCCGAGGCCCGTACCGCCGGCCCCGGTGCGCGTTTTGCTGCTCTGGGTAAATTTATCGAAAATGGTTTCCAGCTCATCGGGCGGAATACCGATCCCTTCGTCGCTAATCGTGAGGGTCAACGCCGGCTGCGCGCTATCGTCACTGCGCCGGCCGCCCGGCACCTGGCCTTGTCCGAAGGAGAGGGCGATCTGTCCATGTTCGGGAGAAAACTTAATGGCATTGCCCAGCAGATTACGTATCACCTGCGCGAAACGCGGCGGGTCGCACATCGCCAGAGTGCTACACGGGGCGTCTGGAAGGGTGAGTCGCAATTTTCGGCGACTGAGCAAGGGTTCCAGTTCCGCCACCACTTCGCGGACAACCACCGACACATCGAACACTCTTGGCTCGACATGGGTTTTTCCGGCTTCCAGTTTAGCCAGATCGAGCAAGTCGTCGATCAGCACCAGCAAGCGATTGGCACTTTCGCGGATGCGGCTAAAATAATGTGCCAACTTGTTGTCCGATGGCTTTTCTTCATGCTGTTCGTGCGCCTTGTCGTTGGCTTTATCCTCTCCCAAGGCGGCAAAACTCAGGATGGCATGCAGCGGGGTGCGCAGTTCATGCGACATATTGGTCAGAAACTCGGATTTGGCCTGGTTGGAAAGTTCGGCATCGTCCTTGGCGCGCCGCAAATCAGCCGTCTGCTCGGCAACGAGTTCGGCCAAGTGGTCGCGATGGCGCCGCAATTCGGCTTCTGCGCGTTTTCGTTCGCTGATATCCGTGTAGATAGTGACGATGCCGCCATCCGGCAGGGGCGCGCCGCGTACCTCAATGGTGCTGCCGTTCGGTCGTGTTCGCTCGAAGAGGTGAGCGACCGGGTGGCGTGCTTGTTCGACCCCTTGTAGCGCCAGTGTCTTGGGATCGCCCGGCCCGTATTCGCCGCGCTGGGCATTAAACAGCAGCACTTCATACAAGGTAGGAGTGCCCGCCGCGAAGAGTTGCTCGGGCAGGTCGAGAATCGTTAGCAAATGCCGGTTCATGGCGCTGAAGCGCAGATTATCGTCGATCAACGATACGCCACCGGGAATATGATCGACCAGCGTTTGCAACTCGGCATTCATGGTACGCGCATAGGCTTCGGCCTGCTGGCGGCGGGTGGTCAAATTCCAGGTCAGCAGACCGAGCAGGACGCTCAGGAACAATCCGCCGAGGAACAGGATATTGGCGTTGCTGAACAGCGGTAGACCGGCCTTGGGCTGGAACTGCAGGACCCACTTGCGTTGGCCGAATTCGATTTCGGCTTCCTGAATTGGTTGCGGCTGAGCCTCGTCGGTCGAAAACAAATCGAAGAGCAACGTCAGCCCCTGGCCTTCTTTCTCGCTGTTAAACGCCTCGTCGTCGAAAACACGCAAATTGACCGAGGCGTCACGCACGAAATTGAGCGATGCCATCAAATCGTTGATGCGATAAGCCGAATAAACGGTGCCGACTATTTCCCGGCGTCGGTCGCTGACCGTGTACGGGGTGCTACCTGGCCGGTACACCGGCATGAGCATAAGCAGGGCGGGTTGCGGTTGCGTGTCCTGGTCGTTGCGCAGGGTGATGCGTCCGGTGATGGCCAGGTCGTCGGTGTCGCGTGCTTGTTCGACGGCACGTCGACGTTTGGATTCGGCAAAAAGATCAAGCCCGACCGCCTTTGCGGCACTCTCCGAAGCCGGCGCCGTGTGCAGAATGACGAAGGACGGGTCGTGCTCCGGCGCCGGCCTGATCGTAAAATCGGGCAAGCCATGCTGGCGTCGGATCGACGCGATAAAGGCGGCATGATCGTTGCTGGCCACACGGGGGGCAAAACCGTAGGTCGTAATGCCCGAAATATGCGACTCCAGCTCAAGCCGCCGCGTATAGGATTGCCAGTCAGCCGGCGACAAATGAGGGGTCACCGAGAAAAAAGCGCGCAGTCCGCGCAGGAACTGCGCATGCGAGCGCAGGCGGTTGCGCAGTTCAGCGCTAATCAAGGCGATTTCACGCGCCTGCACCGACTCCAGATCCGACTGCTCCTTTTCCGCTACGAGAAACGCCAGCCCACTGGCCAAAGCGACGCAAAGCAGCGTGACTACCAAAGGCAAGGTCCACGAAACAAGCAAAATGCGGCGCAGAGGCGCGAGTAGCCCCTTCTGGCGCGGCGGGGTGGCGGTGGGTCTTACGGGCATGCGTAGTGAATAGAGGGCGATTAGGGACGAAGGGAAGGGCGGAAGTATACTTTAAGCGGGTGCTCCGTACTGTTTTGTCAGCGTTATCGCCGGCTCGCTCTCTTCTTCCTGTTGTTGCAGCGCCCACATCTGCGCATAGCGTCCATTGGCGTCGAGTAGCGCCGGATGCGCACCGCGTTCCACAATGCGCCCGTTATCCATCACCAGAATTTCGTCGGCGTTCATCACCGTCGACAGGCGATGCGCGATGACCAGCGTCGTGCGACCACGCGCCGCGTACTCCAAGCTGCCCTGAATCGCCTTTTCGGTTTTCGAGTCGAGCGCCGAGGTCGCTTCGTCGAAAATCAGCAAGGGTGGATTTTTGAGCAGGGCACGGGCGATGGCCACGCGCTGCTTTTCACCGCCCGAGAGCTTCAGACCGCGCTCGCCAACGCGCGTTTCGTAGCCATCGGGCAGCATTTCAATGAAATTGGCAAGCTGCGCCGCCTGCGCGGCGGCGATCACTTCCTCGCGACTGGCCTCCGGTCGGCCATATTGAATATTGTAGAAAATCGTGTCGTTGAACAGCACTGTGTCCTGCGGCACGATGCCAATCGCGGCGCGCAGGCTGGCTTGCGTCAGTTGCCGCAGGTCGCTGCCATTGATGCCGATCTGGCCGTCGTTGATGTCGTAAAAGCGGTAAAGCAGGCGCGCCAGCGTCGACTTTCCTGAACCGGATTGCCCGACAACGGCGACGGTATGTCCGGCCGGAATAGCGAAAGTCACGCCATGCAGGATCTGGCGCTTCGGCTCGTAGGAAAAATCCACTGCCTCGAAACGCACGCTGACCGGTCCTGGCGCCAGCGTCTTGGCATCCGGCGCATCGGCCACTTCACGATTGACCGCCAGCAAATCGAACATGCGTTCGATGTCAGCCAACGACTGGCGAATTTCCCGATAGACCACGCCGAGAAAACTGAGCGGCATGTAGAGCTGGATCAGGAAGGCATTGACCAGCACCAAGTCGCCGATAGTCATCCGCCCATCGACCACCCCTTCGGCGGCACGCCACATCATCGCCGTGACGCCGAGCGCGATGATGATCTGTTGCCCAAGGTTGAGCCAGGAGAGCGAGATCTGGCTTTTCGTCGCGGCGTCTTCCCAGTTGAGCATCTGCGCATCGTAGCGCCGCGCTTCGTATTCCTCATTATTGAAATACTTGACCGTTTCGTAGTTGAGCAGACTGTCGATGGCGCGCGTATTAGCCGCCGAATCGGTGTCGTTGACGCGTCGGCGCAGACCGATCCGCCAGTTGCTGACCGAGATGGTGAACACGACGTAGGCGGCAAGCGACACCAGGGTGATGACGACAAAACCCGCGTCGTATTTGACGAAAAGAATGCTCAGTACGAGGGAAATTTCGACCAGTGTCGGCAGAATCGAGTACAGCGTGTAGCTGATTAAGCTGGAAATTGAGCGACTGCCGCGTTCGATGTCGCGTGAGACGCCGCCGGTCTGCCGTTCGAGATGGAAGCGCAGCGACAGTGCGTGCAGGTGGCGGAAGACCTCCAGCGCAATGCGCCGTACTGCCTGCTGCGTGACGCGGGCGAAGAGCACTTCGCGCAATTCGGTAAACAGCGAGCTTGAAAAACGCAGCGTGCCGTACAACGCCAGCAGCAAGGCCGGCAGGGCCAGCACCTGCTGCGCGGCACTCAGGCCGTCGATCATGTCCTTGAA
>CAXNNH010000040.1:0-9747 GCA_964203325.1 Burkholderiales bacterium
CTATCTGGATCCGGCTCGCTTTGAATCTTTTCGGGTCGAATACGGCGAACTTGTCTGGGGTGACTACGATCTTTGCTTCCCGGTGATTGATCTCTACCGCAATCAGGTAGAGCATGGCGAGTGGCTAAAGACCGCAGCGTGAAGCGTGAAGCGAAAATCTACATCGCCGGTCACCGCGGCATGGTGGGGTCGGCACTGGTTCGCCGTTTGCAGCAGGGGGGGTACGGCAACATCCTGACTCGCACCCATGGCGAACTGGATCTGCTGGACCAGGCCGCGACGCGCGGCTTTCTGGCGCAGGAAAAGCCCGACTTTGTTTTTATCGCCGCAGCCAAAGTCGGTGGCATCCACGCCAACAACAGCCTTCGCGCCGACTTCATCTACCAGAACCTGATGATCGAAGCCAACCTGATTCACGGTGCCCATCAGGCAGGCATTCAACGTCTGTGCTTTCTGGGTTCGAGCTGCATCTATCCGCGCGACTGTCCGCAGCCGATCAGGGAAGACTACCTGCTGACCGGTCCGCTGGAACAGACCAACGAGCCCTATGCGATCGCCAAGATCGCCGGCATCAAGCTGTGCGAAAGCTACAACCGGCAGTATGGCACCCAGTACTTCTCCGCAATGCCGACCAATCTCTACGGCCCCAACGACAACTACGACCTGGCCAACAGCCATGTGCTGCCCGCACTGATTCGCAAGGCACATGAAGCCAGGCAGCGTGGCGACAGCGAACTGATGGTGTGGGGCAGCGGTACGCCGCGAAGAGAGTTCCTCTATGTCGATGACCTGGCCGACGCTTGCGTCTTTCTCATGGAGCGGGGCGTTACAGATGGCTTTTACAACATTGGCGTCGGCGAGGACGTCAGCATTCGCGAACTCGCCGAAACCGTCATGTCGGTGACCGGCTTTGCCGGGAACATCGTTTTCGACACCTCCAAGCCGGATGGCACGCCGCGCAAACTCCTCGATGTCGGCAGGCTGACCGGCCTCGGCTGGCGAGCCAAGGTTTCTTTGCGCGACGGTATCGGGTTCGCTTACCGCGACTTTCTGGCGCGTAATGTGACGATTCCCTGAGCGCTGCTTCACCCCACCAAAAACTCTTCTTTCTTCTTTCCCTTGGCCACCTCATCCGCCAGCCAGTGCGGCGGGCGACCACGGCCGGACCAGGTCTCGCCGGTGGCCGGATGGCGATACTTCGCCGCCACGGCCTTGCGGCTAACAGGCTTCTTCGCCGCGCCACCCAGATCCGCCACGGTAAGCCCGTAGTCCGCCATTTTTTTCCGGATCTCCACAATCACCGCAGCGGTTTCCGCCTTGCGCGCCGCCTCGGCCTGCCGCATCAAGTCTTCTGCCTTCGCCTTCAGTTCTTTGTACGTTGCCATTTCCACCTCCTCAAAATATGCCCACCCCGTGGGAGCGAGCTTGCTCGCGATAATCTTGCGCAACAATCACCCCGATAGCCGTTTAAATCGCGAACAAGCTCGCTCCAAAGCCGCAATCCGCACCGGATCCTTTCCTCCACTGCCCTGCCGCGAGCACGTAAAATGACAAAGAGTCGGCACTAGCGGGACGGAAACACCTGGCGCGGTTCAAGCCAGCGACCGACCGCACTGCTGCTGCCAGCGCCATGCATCAGCACACATCCGCTCCAAGCCCCTTTTTGCCTTCCAGCCCAGTAGTTCCTCGGCCAAGCTGGGGTCGGCCCAGCACTGGGCAATATCGCCCGGGCGACGTGAGCCGATCTTGTAAGGAATCGACCGGCCGGTGACCTGCTCGAAGGCCTTGATCACGTCGAGAACCGAGTAGCCTTGGCCGGTACCCAGATTCACCGTAAGCATGCCGCCTTTTTGCGCCAGGTAGTCGAGTGCGGCGACATGGCCTTCAGCCAGATCCTCCACGTGGATATAGTCGCGCACGCCAGTACCGTCCGGCGTAGGGTAATCATCGCCCCAGACGCTCAGGAATTCACGGCTACCTGCCGCCACCTGTGCAACATATGGCATCAGATTGTTCGGAACGCCCTGGGGGTCTTCGCCGATGAGGCCGGACTCGTGAGCGCCAATCGGGTTGAAATAGCGTAGCCGGGCGATGCGCCAACCCGGTTCGGCCTGATGCAAATCCGCCAGGATGTCCTCGATCATCAGCTTGCTACGACCATAGGGGTTGGTTGCCGACCGGGGGAAGTCTTCTCGAATCGGAACACTCACCGGATCGCCATAAACCGTTGCAGACGAGGAGAAAATAAGAGTCTTAACATCAGCCCTTCGCATCGCCGCCAGCAACTGCAGCGTGCCATACACATTGTTGTGGTAATACTCCAGCGGCTTCGCCACCGATTCGCCGACCGCCTTGAGCCCAGCGAAATGCATCACCGCCGTGATCCGGTGCCGATCGAACACTTCGTCAAGCATCGCCGCATCGCGCACGTCACCCGCCACAAACACTGGCCGTCGGCCACAGATCGTCGCGAGCCGCTTGATCACTCCGGCATGACTATTGCATAGGTTGTCGAGAATCCGCAACTCGTACCCCACCCGCGCCAGTGAAACGCAGGCATGCGATCCGATGTACCCGGTACCGCCGGTAACGAGGATCATGGTCCTAGTTCTCTATGCATGGCAAACACAAGTTCACATTCAAACTTCCAGATTCGAGCTGGATAGTCTGTTGGCTCGATCCGGGATCGAACGCGGCACTAACTCAGTTCTCCGCAGCAAGGCCGGGGTAAGAGTAATGGAATCGCTCATTCCGTGAAGAACAGGCCTTCCTGCTCGTGCGACTCGAGAAACTCATGCCGCACAGTTCTTTCCAGCGCCTCGGTCAATGGCACCGGGGGTACAAACCCCGATTTCTCCAACGCGGTGTTGTACACCGAGTTTGCACAGAACTTCTTCACTCGAATTGAACTGATGGTAAATCGCTTGCCGGTGATGCCTGCCACCATGTCAAAAGCCTTGCCTATCAAGAATCCAATCGAATACGGCAAGCGGAAACCTATCGCTTCAGATTTGCTCAGCATACGGTTCACCGTCCCGACCAGCGCATTCATAGTGAAATCCGGCTTGTCGACGTAGTTGTAGATATGCACTCCAGGCTTGAAAGTCAATGCGTATTCGATGAAAGCGGCGACGTTCTCAACATAGGCCATCGACTTTCTGTTCGTGCCATCGCCGACCATTACAAAACGGCCAGAGGCAATCTGCCGGAGCAAGTTGAACACATTTCCACGATTCCGCTCACCAAACGCCACTGTCGGGCGAACAATGACCAAAGTACGAATCGATGGGTCTTCTGCTTGCCAGGCCTTAAAGACTAATTCAGCTTCGTACTTCGTACGACCGTATTCGTTAAAAGGAGCAATCGAGCCGGTCTCATCTGTGCCAATGGGTGCAAAGCCATAAACGGCAACGGTACTCGTAAAGGCAATCGTCTTAACATTCTTTTCACGAGCTACCGTACAAATATTCTGGGCTCCTTGAACGTTAACTTCGTCATACAGAGTTAACGGCCTAACGTCGTCTCGATGCTCTGCCGCCAAGTTCACGATTGACGACTCACCGGGAATTGCTACACGCAATGCATCAACCGAACGAACGTCAGCGATTGAGACCTTTTCTGGAAACGCGGCACTCTGCACTTTGTCGATGATTGAGAACTCGACGGTTTCAGCGTTCTGCAACCGTTGACTCAAGCGTGTTCCAATGAAACCAGATCCGCCAATAATCGCGACAACATGACTATTTATCGCTACCACTCTTTATCATCTCCTGATAAACGTTCCACACAGCGGTGGTCATTCCCAACTCATTAAATACTTCCTCGTATCGCTTACGGGCAGCCATTCCAATATTATTTCTCAATGCCTGATGGCTGAGCCGCTCTATGGCTTTGACCAATTCGTCAGCCCCGCCTTTTGGAACAAGCGCGCCACTAACACCCGGCTCGATCAACTCGGAAACACCTCCAACATTAGTCGCGATTACGGCTCGCCCGCTTGCCATAGCCTCAATTATTGCCAGAGGCAATGCCTCGAAATTCGAGATAAGTGCGACTAAGTTGATCGAATGAAGAAACAAGCGGACATCATTACGAACACCTAGCAGTTCAATATCAAGGTGCCGCATAGGAGCCCAACTTTCGACTTGCCTTCGGAAGTCATTCGAATCTGTTCCCTCGCCGCACAAAATCAACCTTGACGGTACGCACACTCGCTCAAACGCACGAACTAAAGTCTCATGGTCTTTGGCGGCACAAACACGAGCGGCCATGAATATGCGTAGTGGCCCTATTGGCTCGGGGAAATGCCCACAATCAGTGACACCGTTATATATAACTCGTCCTCTGTCGTGTTGGATACGAATTATGGACAAAGCCTCTGACTCAACTGACTTTGAAACGTAAATGTAGAATCCCTTCAAGCTTAATGAAAGAATCTTCTCGATGCCGAGTATTATCTTCGATTTAGCGTTACCAAAACCTCGCCAACCCCAGCCATGCACAGTGTATATCCATGGTATCCCAAGAATTATGCATGCCATGCGCCCAATCATCGCAGCCTTCGAACTGTGAAGATGAACAATGTCCGGCGATATCTTACGTAATAGTTTTACTAGCTGGAATAGAACGATTAGGTCGTTTTTAGGACTAACTGCGCTTCGAAGCCTGGGGAGAATCGAAATCCTTGTATTGCTGCTCCTTAATCTATCAATAATCGGCCCCTCTTCGCCGAAAATTGCATCGATACTTGCTCTTTCTCCAAAACAATTAATTAGGCACTCCAAATGAATTGGCGCACCAGCAAGATCAGCATTGGTAATAATAAATGCAATCTTCATCTAATAGACATCTTCAGTAAGGAATATTCAATAAAGCAAGTCTCATATGCCCGCTTGTTCAGTATCGTTTCGAGCCAAAGAATCCTTTGCCAGCACTAATGGCCGCCCCAAGCAACCATCTAGACCCATCCCCTTGAATCCAACTTCTAAACTGCGAAGAGGCTACCGAAGCATAACTCAATCGCGATCGTCGAGCCTCACCGTTCGGAGCAAGTCTATATCCCAAACATACGTCCGAAAGATTTGCGAACTGAATGCTTGAATCATGCGCTAGACGCGACCATAAGTCATAATCTTCGGCGAAGTATCCGGCCCCGAGATAACCACCAGAATCTGATATTGGCTTGCGTCGCATCATAACCGATGGATGGCATAATGGGTTGCGATAATATAACGCGCTTCTGATTGCGTCATTCGTTAATGGATTAGTGATTCTCTTGACAGGATCGCCATTGTTATTGATCAGATCGTATGCAGTGCCAAGTACCGTCACATCACGATGCATTCGCATGAAAGCAACCTGTTTCTCCAAGCGATCAGATGTGGAAATATCATCACTATCCATTCTCGCAATTAAATCACCGCGTGCGTGGTGTATTCCGAGATTCAAGCTAAAGGTTAGACGTCTAATTTCTGTCTGAAATACTTTTAACCTTGACTCTGATGCGTACCAGGCGTCAATTCTCTTAGTAACTTCTGGCACATTAGACCCATTTACAACAATGATTAGCTCAAAATCATTATAGGTTTGCTCAATGCAAGACTTAATTGCCAATCGGCATTGCTCTGAGGCAGTATTCGTACATAGCACCCATGAAACAGAGGGGGAGTCAAAATGCTGGCTCATAGCTTTGGTCCCTCCTTGGGGTCCCGAGACAGTCTCGTTTGGCACTAAATTACCTTCCATTTCTCTGGAAATCTATCGCTTAGATTGATCGCACGGGTAACAAACCACCGTTCCGGAGCGAAAACAATCCTTCCGGCATTGCCCCACCGTTGATCAGCTAACCACGCCCCCCACCAGCTAAATGAACTGTTCGCAATTATGTGATGGTGACAAAGACTCATCAATACCAAATCCTGCCACGAGTTCTCGCCGCAGTTATGAGCAATGAAAATAGTCTCTGTCGATCCGAGCGGTAAGTGCGCAGCACACCACTCCGGGTCATCCGAGAAGACATAGATGCGTGGACGATCAAGTAAACCTTGGAGGCTTCCAAGTGCTCGAATGGAATAATCGAGCGGAAGAGCACCATGATATTTTGCAGCCGTTGAAAGAGTAACGTAATCCCCGCGACGCACATGTAAGGCAACAGAATTGCTTTCAGCGATTTCCTTTGATAACTCTTCATTTCTCTGAGACAAGGGCTGTGTATTTCTCAGTTCTTGGAAGACCTCTTCCGCAACATTAGCAATGTATCGGTGGCTCTGCCAGTAGCCTGACAGATACGTGTGATTCGGGGCGGAGAAGAAACTGTGATCAAAATTCTGACTTTTCTCCTGATGCAAATTCCACGAGCTCAGCCAATGAAAAATCCAGGGTGCGTATCTAACTACTGGTATCAGTTGAATCTCGTCTTTGTGAGCTTTTCTTCCAGTCACAGAAAAGTGACCCAATTCAAAATGCCGTGGTGTAACTCGGCGTGAAGTGTTCTCAAACGCCCCGGTGTCGAAAATCAAATCAGTATTATGAAGGACCGCAAGCGCTTTGCCCGCGGCATATTGGAATAGCTGGTTGCCAAGACCTCCCTCGAGACGAGTGCAGATCATGGATTCAATCTCGACAACACGGACTCAATCCTTGCGAGCTAACACGTGCCAGCCGAAGGTTAATAGCTCCGAGCTACCGCGGTCCGCTGACTTCATCATTCGCATTAAGCCGAGAACCGGCAGCGCGAAGAACAGCGCAAGCCAACCCAAGAATCTGTTGGAGTAGGTGCACCCAGTCCAAGGCAGCCGCCAGAGCTCCTGTGCAACAAAGTCGAACCACCCACCATTCGGGGTTGCCTCAACTATCGTGAATCCGAGTTCACGCAAATACTTCTCGAACCAGTACCTCGAAAGCCCTGAAGAAAAATGGTACGGTGCAAAGTGTGTCAGACTGCAAAAAGGAACCGTCACGATCAAACTCCCTCCCTGATTAACGAGGCGTGCCATCTCCTGCAGCGCCGCTAATGGGTTTGGGACGTGCTCTAGTACCTCCGTGCAAAGCACAACATCAAAAGAGCCATCGACGGCTGGGATCGACGTTATATCTGAGACAAGATCAATTTTAGATGTATCCCACTGACCGGTTTGCAGTGCGGCACCATCACCTTTCCCCTCATATTGGCAAAAGTCCTGCGAAACATAGTCGACTTGCGGACAAAAAGCACGGTTGCGCAACTCGCCGGCGCCGACATCCAATAGGCGGATATTTCCCGGCAATCCTGTCAGGGTACGGCGAATCCACTCAATGCGTTGAAACTCATTGTCCCGGCCGAACAAGAGAAGAGGCAACTTCATATTGGATCCAAATAACGGAGGAAGTCACCATATCTGATGGTGACGCTTAGACGTCGATGGCATATCGCTCGCAGGAAAATTACTCATTGCCTATAGATTTATTAGGTATTTTAAACGAAGGACTTAACTTCGCGAGTTAAAGTTGCAGGTATACCTCTACCACCGCAACAACCGCGCCACCACTCGGTTCCTGAATGCTTCCCCGGACCAAACTATTTCCTGATTAGCAACGAGCGTCAGCTAGGCTCATCTGGTGAGCTTGGCTTACCGTAAAGTGACCCCCACAGCACAACTGGAGGGACCTGCAATGGCGATGAATCGAATTCAATTTCAACCGGGACTGTCGATGCCGGACTTTTTGAAGGACTACGGAACCGAAGGGCAATGCGAGCAGGCGCTTGAAGCCATTCGCTTGGCCGAACGGCTTTGGCTGCCCTCGATGCAGTCACACGGCGCATTGCGTTCTGCGGGATGGCGTGCGCAAGGTCTTTCAGTGCAACGCTTCGGTCCGGCGCCAAACCCAGAGTCTCCGCCTATACCGCTGTTCAGATTTGCGGGATCAATTCTGTCGTTTGCCAAAACTTTTGGACTCATTAACAAGATGTTCAAGACTCCGCAACATCTGTGGGTAGAACAAGTCTATTGCTATAGGTACTATGTGCTGATTATCGGACCAAAGAAATTTGCCCCCGCGTGTAAGGGAGCATAGATTCTCTTTTTCGTCACAGAAAATCAGCGTCGGAGCTACGACCTTCAAACCGTCACTGTACCCGGAGAATTTGTCGCGCAAATGTACCTCGTGGTAAAACGCAAACTGCGTAAGCAGCGAAGAACTCAGTTGCAGACTGTCGCAGTCTGCGTTCTGTAGGCGATTGAACCATTGAGGGTTGACGCAAGCTGGGTTACTTTCCTGCGTCGGGTTTGATCCGATCAACAGCATCGTTGCGCCTTTATTCGCTATGCGCGAGTAGAACGACATGATTTCCGCATCGTAGGCTGCAACCAGACCTGACCTGTTCTCCCGAATGATCGCGTTACTGTAGCGTATGTATTGGAATTTCGGGAAATATAGTCGCAGAACGACGATGTCCCCACGGTTGATATGATTCAGCAACTCTGACTGCAAGAAAGCGGGATCGAGTTCACAGCCATTCCTGGTTTTGAAAGCTATATTGCTAGGGTCTAGAGGATATGGACATCCATACCCTATCAGCATTCTGAAGTCGTAGCCTATCTGTTTGGCCGCAAGCGCTGTATGTGCCGCGATGACCTCGGCAAAGCTATCGCCTACCAGCACGATCTTGCGTTCGGGACTATCTAGACATTCGCTTATGAATTTTCGATCGATCTGAGGTTTTGGCTGGTAGCTCTTACCAGTAAGATGGTGGGGTGTCATATTGCACGTCCTGGTGCTGGATATGACTTCCCGGCTAATTTCGCCGAACTCCGGTAACGAGGAGACGCCGTCGTTCCTGACTGGCGAGCCCTTAGTCAAATCAATCTCGCTGCTCTTCATCACGCCCCCATAGATGAGGCTTTGCAACGGCAGCGCCAGCGCCCCGATAAACAAAACGCACAGGACAGACATCGAAAATCCCAGCCCGATCGTTGTTAATTTTGCCAGTGACGCGGCGCGGTTGCGAAACGGTTGCTCGACGTACCTATATGACAATGCCGACAAGCTCAGGATGAGGCCAACCTGAAACGGGATGGTCCACCACTGCACCCCGACGGTCCAACGACTGATCGCAAGAACACTCCAGTGCCAGAGGTACAGAGAATACGAGATAAATCCCAGATACACGACAAATCTCGAATCAAGTATCGAGTCCGCCAAGGTGTCAGATCGCACAGTTATGAGCAGGATGACCGTCAAGCCGACAGCTACTGCGGTTGCTTCTGCGTCATACGGTGATTGTGTGAACAGCAGTCCAACGAGTAGTATCAGTGCGAGAGTTTTCCACGCGGAGAGCTTCGAGCCACATTTCCTATCGATGGCTGCGTGCGCCAGAAATGCCATGGAGCCGACCCCTAGCTCCCAGAAGCGGGAAGTGACCAAATAGAACGCTGCCGACGGATTTATGGCGCTCAGATATTTGAACACGCCGAACGAAGCGATAGATAGCAAGGCGATCGCTAAAAAAAGTCGTCTGGCTCCTTTCGGCGTTTGTTGTGCAAATCCGGTGAGCCAGAGAAGCACGGGGAACATGACGTAAAACTGCTCCTCAACTCCGAGAGACCATGTTTGCGTAAATAGTCGGCCCTGCAAAATTCATCTGACGCCGCCAGACGCAAAATCAAACGAGAACCCCGACGCCGGATGAATTCGCCGGAAAGGATTTGCGCGCAGGATCGCGGCCAACAGAGCCAAGAATAATGGGCGCAATAAAAGAGCCGTCAGGCC
>CAXNNH010000041.1:0-9743 GCA_964203325.1 Burkholderiales bacterium
TGGGTGTAAAGGTACGCTTCGTGGACAGCTCCTTTGCCAAGCTGATCGACGATGTCGGCCAGGATCGTTGCGACATCGCCATGTTCGCCATCGGCATCACCCCGACGCGCACGGAAAAACTGCGTTTTACCCGCCCGCACCTGATGAGCGATATTTACGCCATCACCACCAAAAGCAACCGCCGCATCAAAACCTGGGACGACATCGACCAGCCCGGTGTCGTCGTCGCCGTCGCCAAAGGCACCCTGCACGAACCCGTGATGCGCGACAAACTGAAACAGGCGACGCTACTGGTGACCGCCACCACCCAGGGCCGCGAACAGGAAGTGGAATCCGGGCGGGCCGACGTGTTCATGACCGATTTCCCCTTTAGCCGACGCATGCTGGAAACTACCGACTGGGCGCGCCTGGTCGCCCCACCAACCACCTATCACCTGACGCCCTACGCTTACGCCATGCAGCAAGGCGACGATGAGTGGTACGGGCGCATCGAGCACTTCATGAGCCAAGTCAAACGCAATGGCCAATTGCTCGCCGCCGTCAAACGCCACAAACTAGACCCCATCGCCCTACGCGATTAAGCGCGGTTCCGCCGCCACCCTGTCGACAGAAAAACTATGCCCATTCCTGACTATCAAACGCTGATGCTACCGCTGCTTCGTTTTGCTGCCGATGGCAATGACCACACTACACGCGAGGCTGTCGAAGTTCTCGCTACTGAGTTTCAACTTACCCCAGTCGAACGCAATGAACTATTGCCAAGTGGCCAGCAGGCAATTTTCAATAACCGTATTGGGTGGGCGAATTCCTACCTCAAGAAGGCGCTTCTTTTGGAGTCGCCACGCCGAGGTGCTTTGCGCATTACCACCCGAGGCAAACAGATTCTTAGCGACAGCCCTGCAAGAATTGACATCAAGTATCTTGAGCGTTTTCCCGAATTTATCGAATTCCGCGATGTTTCACGAAACAATCGAGAAACGACTACAACGGAATCCGTTGCTACCGCAACGGAACAAACCCCAGAGGAAGCACTTGAACTTGCGCACCATAGTCTTCGACTTAGCCTTGCCCAAGACATTCTTAGCCGTATCCTCTCGTGTTCCCCTACATTCTTCGAACGGCTTGTGGTCGAGCTTCTAGTCAAGATGGGCTATGGCGGCTCGCGCCGTGATGCCGGTGAGCGTATCGGTCAAAGTGGCGACGGTGGCATTGACGGAATCATTAAGGAAGATCGTCTCGGGTTAGACACCATCTATATTCAAGCGAAGAGATGGCAAGGTTCTGTCGGGCGCCCGGAAATTCAAAAATTTGTCGGTGCGCTACAAGGTCAGCGCGCGAAGAAGGGTGTTTTCATCACCACCTCGTATTACACAGCAGAGGCCATCGACTACGCATCTCGCATTGACACCAAAGTCGTACTCATTGACGGACAGCTTCTTGCAAATCTGATGATGGACTTCGACGTTGGGGTTTCGGTTTCTGCCTCATATATCGTCAAACGCATCGACTCCGACTACTTCGAGGAGGGCGAAGTTGGACTCTAACCCTGCGGTACACCGAAAGAACTATGAGGAGAAAATGAAGGGTAAGGCTAAGGCGTCAAACCTCTTTACACTCATTACCCCTCATCACGACCGCAGGCATGAGCACATACCTAAACCAGGCATAGGCTTGTGAGCTATACCTCTGTGAGTAAAGGTAGGGTTACTTCAAATATCGAACCGCCTTCGGGACGGTTTGAGGCTGTCATGGTGCCTTTGTGGCGCTGAATAATGCTCTTGCTAAGTGCCAAGCCCAGCCCCGTTCCTCCGGCTCCCGTAGCCGTGCGTGAGCTTTCGTAAAACGGCTCAAAGATGGCGTTCAGTTCTTTTGGCGGAATTCCGCAGCCTTGATCGATCACCTTGATAAAAATCATTTTGGGTGGGGCTGCGAAAGCGGGAGCATCCTGAATCGTGATAGTGACGATTGTCTGTTCCGGTGAGTAGCGCAACGCATTGCTCAACAAATGTTCTAGCACCTGCCGTAGACGCGACTCGTCACCCAATAACATGGGGTTTGTCGAGGTATTTTCCAGAATGATCTTCTGCTGGCGGCTTGCAGCAGTTGCCTCCATCAGCGTGATGGCCTGGATCGCTAGCGATTCAGGTTCGAACATGACCAAATCTTTGTCCTTGATCTCGGATTGTTCGTCAACCGCATCCTGTGCAAGGCTAAGCAGGGATTCGGTCAGCTTGTTCAGCCGTCTTCCAGAATCGAGGATCTTGTCGAAATAGCCGCTGACCACATCGTCGGACGCTTTCCCGATTTTGCGTTTACCGATGTCGGCGAAGCCCAGAATGCCGTTCATCGGAGTGCGCATCTCATGAGAAACATTGGCCATGAAGCGGGTTTTGACGGCATTTGCAGATTCTGCTTCTGCCTTGGCTGTGGCGAGTTCTGCGGTACGCGCAACCACACGGCGCTCAAGT
The DNA here is from genome assembly GCA_964203325.1 of Burkholderiales bacterium. Classification (GTDB taxonomy): domain Bacteria; phylum Pseudomonadota; class Gammaproteobacteria; order Burkholderiales; family Rhodocyclaceae; genus JACQYA01. The sequence continues at coordinate 2,469 of CAXNNH010000041.1, forward strand.
TCGAGTTGTTGGGCCTTCCGTTCCGTCAAGTCGAGGAACTGAATCAGTAAATGAACCTGACCTTTCAAATGTCTTGGCAGGATTCGGTACTCGAACCACACATCTTTGCCAAATGAGGTGATGACATGTGCTTCTCGCTGTTGGAACGTCTGCAGCTTAAGGGCAGTCAGGCAATCACCGAGTAGACTTGTTGTTTTCCATGAGGGAATTTCGTAAAAATTCTGCGCCAGCAGTTGTTCCTGTGTAGCCCCTACAAATTGGGTATAGGCTTCATTTGCCAGGATACATTGACCGCCTTCGGCATAAATACCCATCGGAACGGGGGTATTGAGCAGCATGCTTTCATTGAATTCGAGCGCCTCGGAAAGGCTTGCGGTGCGTTCGAGCAACTGGCGTTCCACGACCATGCGCTTGGAAACCTCCTGCCGCAAGCGACGATTCCAGAAGGCAAATGAAGTCAGCAACAGCACTGACACTCCAAGTAGCAGCCAGAGACGTGTGTAATCAATTTCTTCGACGAGAGTGAACGTCGTCCAGCGTTTTGAGATCTCTGACCGCTCTTCGTGCGAGAGCGACACGATTGCGGTATCAAATGCCTCCCTGAGGTCAGGCACGCCTTTGCGTACAGCAATGGAGATCGGATAAGGATAGTCGAGCTTGCCAATGATTTTCAGGTCCCGCAGCATCCAGCCATATTCGCTCACCAGCGCGTCGAGCGGTGTCACATGTGCATACACCCGCCCCTCCGTGATCGTCGCCATCGCCTCTTTGGCGGTTTCGACGTAATGGTGCTGGATACTCGGATAATCGCGGGCGATCCACTGCATGATCGCACCACTTTTCGGGCCGGAAATCATCTTTCCGGAAAGGCTGCTCAATGTGCCGATGAATGGCCGATCCGGTTTGGCGATCAGCACATGGACCATTTCGAAATAGGGAGCCGTAAAGTCAAGGTATTGCTCCCGATCGGTAGTTTTGACCGCGCCAACGAGGAAATCACACTCGCCGCGTTTGATTGCCTCCAACGCATCCGTCCAAGTGTCAGTTGGGTGCGCAACAACGGTAATATCGAGCCGCTTGGAGAGCAGATGCAGGTAATCGCCAAATATCCCCTGATGCTGACCGTTGTCAGCATAGTCATAGGGACGCCATCCGGGGTTAAAACAATAAGTAAACGTTTTCCCCGCCACGACGTTAGGCGCATGGCTTGGTGAGGCCGCATTACAGGCTGTAAAGCTCAACCAAAGCACAACAGCCAGTGGATAGTGCCAGATCGACATGGGTGGGTTATGCCAGAAACTGATCGGGGCGCGTTTGAAACGCTACCCCTTCAAACCCTTCTCGACTAAACGGAGAACGACGATCCGCAACCGCAGGTCGACGACGCGTTCGGATTTTTAATCACGAATTGCGAACCCTCAAGACCTTCGGTGTAATCGATTTCCGCACCGACCAGATACTGGTAGCTCATCGGATCGACCAGCAGAGTAACGCCGTTTTTTTGCAGCGCGGTGTCGTCGTCGTTGGCGACTTCATCGAAAGTGAAACCATACTGAAATCCCGAACAACCACCGCCGGTAACAAAAACGCGTAGTTTCAAATCGGGATTGCCTTCTTCTTCGATTAACTCCTTTACCTTGCCAGCCGCGCTGTCGGTAAAAATAAACGGCAAAGGCATCTCGCTAGCTGCATTCATTGCTCACTCCTCTAAAATCTTTTGTTGGAGACCCCTTGTGGGATCGATTACTGGAAGTTGGTTGATCATAGCTATCCCGGAAGCAGTGCGGTGTATCAAGCGCCCTTCTACGATGGCGCCCTGCTGCATCTCAATTTTGTTATAAGCAACATCCCCTGTGACACGGGCTTTGGGTAAGAGTTCCAAAGAGTCTTCAGCAAATACCGGACCAACAACCGTGCCATTGATCACCACATGGCCGACGTTGATCTCACCCTGGATGTTTGCCTGCTCGCTAATCACCAGCGTCCCAGGTTGCCCATGCTCGGTACGAATGTTGCCAAAAATTTCACCATCAACGCGCAAACCTCCGGTGAAGGTTACGTTCCCTTCAATGCGCGCGCCTGCGCCAATCAAACTGTCGATACTATTCTGGGGATTACCTTTTTGCGATTTACCGAACATGGAACTCATCCGTCTAGAGGGTCACAGATTGCCGTGCACGCACGACGCCATCCTGCAGCAAGCGTGCTTCAACGCCTTGAACTACGGCGCCTGCCGGTACGACAAAAACCCCTTCAGCTCTCTGAAAATGTCGAATCACGAATCGGTATTGCGCCAAATTCGTTCCAGACTCGGAAGGGAGCGTGATCATAGCATCTTTGCCCCCTTGTCGCACTTTGACCAGAAGCTGCAGTACTCCTTTGAACTCTTTGGCCTGCCGTCCGCCTTTATGAACAAGCAGCATCTTATAGCGGTATTGTCCGCTGGTGGTTTCGGCCTCAATACGCAAGCGGCTAATGTTAACCCCAGAATCCTCCTCTATGGCCGAGGCCACTCCCATGCTTTCAAAGAAGGCCAGATCCTGTTTAAGGTTTGCATTCTCAGACTCCAGCGCATTGACTTGTCGAGCCAATTGTTGCTGCGTAGCATTCTCCATTCGCAAGCTACTTTCGCTGGAATCGGCAACGGCTCGTACTTTGCTCAACTCGGTTTCGAGTTCGACAATGCGCAGTTGCAGTGCCTGTATCTCCTTGGCCGAAGCGCCACTCGGGAAGTCAGCAATGCCTCGCCCGGCGTCAATAATCCAGGCGGCAAGCGCCAGAGAAATCGAGGCTATCGCTATGGTCGCCAGCGCACGCCAGTACCAGGCTACATGCGTTCGAATCGCTACCTTCGGCGCTCTGATACCAAAGCGCTGGCGCAGACGTTTAAGCCTTACGGAAGCACTGGCAATTGCCATAGACCGTCAGTCTCAGAATGCCCAAACATAATGTTCATATTTTGCACAGCCTGTCCGGCCGCTCCTTTGACCAGGTTGTCGATCACCGACAGGATTACCAGAGTATCGCCCCCTTGCGGACGGTGAATGGCGATGCGGCAAACATTGGCGGCCCGCACAGATCGCGTTTCAGGGTGCGATTTGGGCGGCAACACATCGACAAAAGGCTCGCTTGCATACCGCTCCTCATACAGCGCCTGAAAGTCGGCCTCTTTCGTGATCCGTGCGTAGAGGGTGGCATGGATTCCGCGAATGATAGGCGTCAGGTGCGGGACAAAGGTCAAGCCGACCGGTGCAGCCGCCATGCGCGCGAGACCTTGACGAATTTCGGGGAGATGGCGATGTCCGGGAACGCCGTAAGCCTTGAAGTTATCGGATGCTTCCGAGAACAACGTGGCAATCTCAGCCTTGCGGCCCGCTCCCGAAACACCCGACTTCGCATCCGCGATCAGATGGTCGGTATCGACTAGCCCGGCTTCCATGAGCGGCATAAAGCCTAACTGTACCGCCGTGGGGTAACAGCCGGGGTTGGCGACGAGCTGAGCGCCGCGAATGGCTTCCCGATTGAGTTCCGGCAAGCCATAGACAGCCTTTGCCACCCATTCCGGCGCCGCATGTTGCATGGCGTACCAACGTTCCCACTCGGCGATGTCAGTGATGCGGAAATCAGCGGCCAGATCGACGATTTTGACTCCTGCGTCCAGCAAGACAGGCGCTTGCTGCATGGCGATTCCATTGGGCGTTGCAAAAAAAACAACATCGCAAACCTTCAGGTTAGCCGTGGCCGGATCTTCAAATTTGAGGTCTACACGGCCCCGCAAGCTAGGGAACATTTCTGAAACCGCTTTTCCCGCATCGCCACGCGAGGTAATGGCGACGATTTCTACCCCTGGATGCTGTGCCAGCAAGCGCAATAATTCGACGCCCGTATAACCGGTACCGCCAACAATTCCTACCTTGATCATCCTATCCTCCTCAATGGCGGCGCAATGATAACTGATGTACGCAGCCCGGTTCTAATGCGGATGCGCCGGAAGCAAACTAGAGGCCACACCGCTCCGTCATTCCCGCGCAGGCGGGAATCCATGCGGCAGTGGTTCGGCGAGCGCACTCTGGATTCCCGCCTGCGCGGGAATGACGGGTTTTTGGTGATGGCTGCGTAACATCAAATGATAATCTGCACGCGGGAAAAACACAAAAGCCGCCCATGAGGCGGCTTTTGCTGTGCAGCGTAACCCGCTTAACGCTTCGAGAACTGTTTCCTGCGACGTGCTTTGTGCAGACCGACTTTCTTACGCTCAACCTCGCGCGCATCGCGCGTGACGAATCCAGCCTTCGATAAAGCCGGCTTGAGCGCGACATCGTATTCAATCAACGCACGCGTAATACCGTGACGAACGGCACCTGCTTGGCCTGACTCACCACCACCGGCGACGTTCACCAGAATGTCGAAGCCGGCTGTTTGCTCAACCAGAGCGAGCGGTTGACGCACAATCATGCGCCCCGTCACCCGGGAAAAATACTCATCAACCGGCTTGCCGTTGACGACGATATTGCCACTACCGCGCTTCATGAAGACACGAGCGACGGCACTTTTGCGACGGCCAGTGCCGTAGTATAAATTTTCAGCCATTACGCCCCCTTAGAGTTCCAGAACCTTCGGCTGCTGGGCAGCATGAGGATGCGCACCGCCCGCGTAGCACTTCATTTTTTTCAACATGGCGTAACCGAGCGGTCCCTTGGGCAACATGCCCTTGACTGCTTTTTCGAGAACGCGACCCGGAAAGCGCTGTTGCATTTTGGCAAAGCTGGTTTCATAGATGCCGCCCGGATAACCGGTGTGGCGATAATACTTCTTGTCTTCAGCTTTATTGCCGGTTACGCGCAGCTTTTCGACATTGGTCACGACGATGTAATCGCCGGTGTCAACGTGCGGCGTGAATTCGGGTTTGTGCTTGCCACGCAGACGGCGAGCTATTTCAGTGGCCAGGCGGCCGAGTACCTTGTCGGTAGCATCGACCACGAGCCACTCGCGCTTAACTTCATGCGATTTGGCGGAGAATGTCTTCATCTAAAACGCCGTCCTTTTATGCCTGATAACGGAAAGTCGAGCATGATATTTCAAACCTCTCGCTAATGTCAATCACTGTTTTTACTAAGGAGACGCTGATTTTTTCACTCGAAATGACAATTAATCAGCGCCTTCCTAACGGTTATGTGCCTGCAGCAGCAAGGCCAGAATTAATTGCGACCCAGAAAGCTGCGTAGCAATGCGCTGAATACCCCACCGGAGACCAGTAAAAGACCTAACAGCGGGCCGAACGGCTGGTCGAGCAAAAGCGCCAGGGCAAAAGAGGCGATGTAACTCGCCAGGCCGGCGGCCAGGCTCAAGAGAATCGCCGGGCGCCAACCATCGGCCCAGCTAAAAGCAATCAACGGTGGCACAAAGATCAGGGCAAAAGCGCCCATCACACCGATGCTCATTGTCGCCAAGGCCAGCGCGCCCGCAATCAGCAGATCGAAAGCAAAGTGTGCGCGGCGCTCGGACAAGCCTCTTGCACGAAAAAAATCGGGGAAAAAGTGGGCCAGCAGCAACCGGCGCGACAAGCCGCGCAGGACGGTGAGTGCCAAGATTGTGAAGACGCCCGCCGTGATCAGATGCGAACGATCGGTGAAATAAAGCTGGCCGTCAAACAGCGCATGGCCCATGCGCTCGGCGAGCGGCAAATTGGCCACCAGCAGCACCGAGACGCCCCAGCCGAGCAACAGCAGCATGGCGTAAGCCGCCCCTTGAGCGCCGCGTGTCGCCCCTTCAAACGCATGCTTGAGGCTGGCGGCCAGCCCGCCCGCCGCCAAACCGCCCAAGGCCAGCGGCAAACCAAACAACATGGCCAGCAGCGAGCCGGCCGCAGCGGTTTGAGCAAAAGCCAGTGCTGCCAGCCACTCGTCACGCAAGCGCAGGTAGCACCCGAGCAACGGCAACAGGATGGCGAATGTCAGGCCGGTAGCAAAGGGTTCGGCAAACAGCGGATCGAAAAGCACATCGGTATTCATTGCAGTCTCATCGTTCGCGTACACACGGCATCGATAAAGCGCGCATCGTGACTTACCACCAGCAGTCCAGCGCCTTCGCTCGCCCTGCGCTGCAGCACACCTTCGAGAAAGGCGACGCCCTCGGGATCAAGATTATTGGTCGGTTCGTCGAGCAGAACGACATCGGCCGGCGCTTGCAGACAGGCCCACAGATAGAGAAACTGCAGTTGGCCGCCGGACAATTGGTCAAGCCGCTCGCCCAAGCGCGCGGCCAGCCAAGGGGGCAAGCCCTGGGCCGTCGCGCCGGTCAAAGCGATTAGCTCCGCTGCGTTAAAGGGAAGTCCGTCGATGATGGGCGGTTGTTGTTGCTGGAGTGACAGGCGTAGCCCGGCACGCTTGACGATCTGCCCGGAAAATAGGCGCGCAGAACCCGTCAAGGCCGCGAGCAGCGTCGATTTGCCACAGCCGTTGGGGCCGACAACGCCCAGAATCTCGCCAACGCCCAGTTGCAGCGAAAGCGGTCTGAGCACAGGCTGCGCGTAGCCCGCCGATAAGGACTCAATTCTGAGCAGCTCGTTGGCCGCCTCGCTCATTACTACAGCACTCTCAGCAAACGGGCAATAGTGTCGTCATAGAGCGAAAAAAGGTCTTTCGCCTCCGGCGTACCACCAATCGTGAAGGGCAGCGCCACTGCCGGCATTTTCGTTCGCTCCGCTATCCAGCGCGAGGGCGCATCGTATTGATAGGCTGGCCGAATCACCATTTTGGCTGACCGGGCTGCTTGCCGCGCGACAAGTTCAGCGAGATAAGCGCTCGACGCCTCGACACCGGCTTTCGGCTCTAAGCTCCCCACTTCTTTGAGTCCCAGCCAATTCTGCAGATAAGGAAATGCTCTGTGTTGCACAAGAATAGGCACGCCCTTGAGTGGTGCGGCCTCCTTTTCCCAGCGCTCAATAGCCATACGCAATTTGGCAGCAAAGCTCTGATAGCCGGCCAGATAAGCCATGGCATTGCCCGGATCAATCTCTGCCAGCCGTGCCGCTAGCGCTTCGCCGACCTTGAGCAGATTGCGCGGATCGGTCTGGATGTGCGGATTACCACCGGCATGCACGTCGCCGTGTGCGCGGTCGAGAACGGCCGGAATATCGAGCATGGTCACAAAACGTGCGGCTTCAAAATAGCCGGATTGACCGACCTGGATGCTCGCGTTGCCGGATTCGCGGATGACCACCGGCAGCCAGCCGATTTCAAGCTCGGCACCGGTGGCCACGACCAGTTGCGCCGA
>CAXNNH010000042.1:0-9642 GCA_964203325.1 Burkholderiales bacterium
TTTGCCACGGGCTATAACCTTCCGGCAAGGCATAAGCCATAGGCTCCGCGCCGTAATTGGCCACAATGGCTCTCGATTCCAAATAGGGCTTGATACTGTCTGCACTGGTGCGGATGCCGGCATAAAGCGAATCGCGGGGCTTGATGTCGATCCCCTGGTTACTTCCCGGTTTGCCGTTCGTCCATTCACCGTTCTCGCTGTAGTACAGCTTGCCGTTATCCAAATCGACGGCGAACCCGATGCGCCTGATGTCCTTGCCCGCATCGCGCTTGCGGATATTGATGATAGCGCCGCTTTGCAGAGTCTTGCTCCAAACGCCCAGGGTAAATACACCCGGCTCGATACCGACGACCTTGGCGTAATCGAGGGTGAACTCGATATACCACTTGCCGCTAGCATGCTCTGTCGGCGGCTGCCGATCATAGGCGAAGTCCGACCTGGGATCGACCGCCGGCTTGCCGACTCCGTCAGCTTGGGGAGACGCGCCCGCCAGCCTGGCCTCCAGTTCGGAAGTCCGATGGCGCGTATAGCGCGTGACGCAGACTGTCTTGGAGTAATTCAGGAGCAGCGCTTGGAACCATCTTTCACGGTTGCTCTCCTTGGTATCGAGTTCGCAGGTCGCATCACGATCCTTGATCCAGGCGCGTTGCGCTAAGCGCAGGGCTAGTTTGCCGTCCGCGTCCAGCTTGCCCATCAACTCCGTGTAGTTCCGATTGATACTGGCATCCGCCTCGCGCAATTCCAGGCCGAGGCAACGCGCGACTTCAGCGCTGCTCACCGGATCGTCGCAACCCACGGCCGCGTAGCCGGTGACGGCCTGACCTGCGGTGACGAAAAAAAGACCGGCCAGAAGCCGGCGCAAGAAAGTCGTTGGGTTCATGCTTTTCCTCCAAGGGGTTAAGAAAGGGGGTTAAGAAGACAGTGGAGTCATCGAACGACGCCGCAATCAGACAGGCCGCGCGCGATCGAGGCCGCGATCATGGCGCGCTGCGCCGGTTCCTGCACGGCCAATTCTTCCTCGCGGTTAACGATCACGCCGGCTTCGATCAGGACAGCCGGCGTGACAGCCGATTTCAGGACGACAAGGTCGTCGAAATAGTAAACGCCGAACGCGCGGTCGGCCCATTCCCGGTTTTCGCCTGGCAGATTCTCGCCGTGGTGCGGCGACGCCCGTAAACCGGCCTGCATCAATACCGAGCCGATCTTGCGCGCACAATCGAGGCTGACGTCCGGCTGGGGGTTCTTGCGCGAGACGAACAGCGAGAAACCGGAGAACCGGTCCGAGTAGCGGCGCTCCGCGCCTTGCCAAGTCCAACTATCGAAGTACTTGAGTTGCGCAGAGTCGTGGTGTACTGAAAGGAAAAAACCGGCGCCCTGGCGGGCCGCCGCCTCGGTTCGCCGGGTCAATACATCCATTTCGCCGTTGTCGCCGATCAACAGGCTCGGTACGCCCTGAGCGGCCAAGGTCTCGCGCAAAATCCGCGCAAGTTCCAGGTTGAACTCGAACTCAGGCTTGCCGCGCGCGCTGACCGTACCCGGCTTCGATTTCGAATGTCCGACGTCAATCGCCACCGGGAGCGCCCCGTCCGCCACCTGCGAAAACGCGGCCAAGGCAACGCAGGCCAGGTAGGCGACGGTCGGCAACCGAATGGACGCTGCCATCTTCATGGCATGCATTTCGCCGCAGGCGTCCAGAGCAGTTCGACAGGCCCGCCCGCTGATTTCCCGCAATATCCGGCCAGACAGGAGAGTCCGTGCAGCACCGCGCCACCAGGCTTGCGCACCAGGACACCTGTACGTTCCTCGAAGGCAAAACCTTTGCTGCCCGGCCGTTCGTCGGATTTGCGCCAGTCGCATTGCCAGGCGTAATCGAACGCTTGGCAAGACAAATGCGTTTTCGCGCCGTCGCCGCCGAGCCTTTGGGTGACGCCGAAAGTGAAGCTGTCGATGCCGTTCGGCCAATCGCCCCGGCTCGCGTCGAACAGCAATTGCATCCCCATTCCGTTTGCACCACGCCCGATCAGGCACAGGCGGCTCGTCTGGTCGAGATGAGACAGGATCGGCGGATTATCCGTCCCGGCGAATCCGCCCGCATAAGCTCGCTCGACCTTTTCGCACTGTTCGGCGGGCAGCTTGTCCAGACGAAAAATGACATCATCTTTGGTCAGCGGCAGAACCGCCGTCGGTGCCTGGCCGGGCGAACGAAGATGCTCATTCAGCGTGCGCGCGGCCAGGCCGGTCGTGCGCTCAAGCTGTATCGAGGCGCCTTTTGGTGCGATCAGCAAGACCGGTTCCATTTCGGCCATCGCGGGGCCGATCAGCTTGCAGCCGAGGTGGCCGCCCACCTCTTGGCAGGCGAAGCGCTCAGCGCGCGGCGTCTGGTCGGCCTTGGTGCGCAGATAAAGTTGAATTTCCGTGTACTTCTGTTCGGGCCAATCGCCGCCCGGATCGACTACGTCCAGCGCGGTGCTGCGTTCGAGATGCGCGCGCGTTCCGAACTCCTGCCAGAGATGGATCGCCAGTACCGTCTGCACGGGGTTGGCGGCCAAATGCTCGGCGGAATACGTCCGCCCCCAGCAGACATTGGCGCCGGGCGGAAACACCGCCTTCAGCGGTGCGGCCGCCCATGACGTAGCCCAGATCAGGAAACCCAGAACAAACCACAGTAACTTCATAAATAAGCTCATGAACGGCAAGAGGTGAGGTTGCGCGAACGCGTGCCAGATGGGTTGCCCCATTTGCCATCGGGCCGGCGGTAGACCCGGACATTCCATTCACGGGTGCACTCCACCGGATGCACAGCATCCCACTTCAGGGTGTAGGCGGCAATGATCGGGAAACTGAACGAATTCGCGTTGTGCCACTTGAAGCCCGGCGTCTCGGGAATGCTCAACGACTTGAAACCACCGACGACTTGATGCCAGTCGCCCGCCAAGGCCCGCTCTGGCGTCGCCCGGACGATGGCCAGCAAGCTGTCGTTGTCAGGCTGCGGCATTCCCTCGTAGCGGTTGAACGTGACCAGATCGCGGCTATGCGTCCACCGACCGCCGACGTAGCGATAAACCGCGAGACCACCCACGACCAGCACCGCCTTGGGGTAGTCGGGCAGGTTCGCTGCGCGCCGCACCAGATAGCCCCGCTGGAAATACCAAGTTTGCTCCTTGGCGTTCCATTCCAGTTCACCGTGCTTGCCATCGGTCATGCCGACCGACAGTTTGCCCTTACCGTCGCCCTGGATACGCGCAGCGATTTCTGCGTCGGACGGCGGCGGCGTACCCGGCCGAGCTTGCCCAAATGCCGGCTCGACAATAGCCAGCAGGGACAATAAGCTAAACAAAAACCTGAAGTTCATTTCAAATCCCTCCTGTCGATTCGATTACGGACGGCATCTTAGCGTAAGCATATCGACTGACAGCAACAATCGGTAAATTTAACAAATCGACCAAAATCCGTAAGCAATCGATTTAGGGATACGCTGACTTATTCACTTTCGTTATTCCGAAACATAGTGATGAATATTTAGGGTATCCGGATTTTCTGGGGGACGGACGGGGTTAACGGCCTAAAACTGCTCTGAGTCCAAAAGCGCCTCCAGGGTGGACAGGTCGGTTCCGAGGTTCCCCTGCCGGGTCTTTGTGACCATCTCGTACTCGTCGTCGAAGTTGCTCATCTGGCACATATAACGAGCCATGCTGACTTCCTCGAACTTTGGCTTCTTCTTGACCTTGACCTTCTCCTGGATGGGCACTCGTTTTTGCAGCCGGTCGGAGCGCTTCGGCGATCAGTCATTGATGCCTATGCATATTACGCGTTGAGTCCATGCTGCTTGGTCCTTTTGAAATAAGAAAGCCAGATGCGGTGGCCAAACAAGCAAAGGGGGCGGATAAGCGTGGGAATCAGTGTGTTGCAGAGTTACCGAACGGCGGGTAGCCTTCATGACGCTGGCGATGGCGCAAGTCTTCCACGCCTTCAACGCGCGCTCGCAAACCCGCTCGTCGCTGTCGCGCCTGTTCACGAACGCCTGGCTCTGGGGCGCGACTATCCTGTGCGTGCTGTTGCAGCTCGCCTCCGTGTACGTCCCGTTCCTGCGCGATGTCTTGCGCACTTTGCCGCTGACGGCAGCTGACTGGGCCGTGGTTGCAGTGGGCTTGCTGGCGCCGGTGGCGGTGGTGGAGATGGTCAAAGGGGTGCAGCGCTGGCGTGGGCGCCGCAGATGATCAGCCACCTTCTTCGAGCACCCCTTTAACGTAGAGCCGCTGTACCACGACCATGAGCACGATCATGGCTGGTGCCGCCAAGAGCACACCCAGCAGGCCGAACAGCACGCCGAACATGACGGTCGCTGCGATGCCGAGCACGGGTGGCAGGCCTACCGCCCAGCGTTCCACCAACGGCATCAGCACATTGCCTTCGACCTGCTGGATCACCACGGCCAGGATCAAGACGTAAAGCGCCGTTTCCGGCCCCTGCATGAAGCCCAGCAACACGGCAAGCAATCCGCCAGCGATGGCGCCGAAGAAGGGAATGAAAGCGAGCAGTCCAGACAGCACACCAACCGAGAGCGCCAGCGGCACGTCCAGCAGCCACAAGCCGAAGGCAGTGGTGGCGCCTACAAAGAGCATCGATATCGATTGCCCCAGCAGCCAACGCGAGAGAGCATTCCCGCAGGCGTCCAGCGCCTCGCCGACACGCCCCCTCACCGACAGCGGCATGAGCCGGACCAGTCCGTCCCTGTAAACGCGGGGTGCCACGGCTAGGTAGAGGCCCATCACCAGCATCAGGGCGGCACCGCCGAGCGCGCCGAACGTTGAACCTGCGGCGCCTGCAACCCGTATCGCCCACGGGCTGGCATCGTTGCCGCGAGCCTGTTCGATGTACTGCAGCGCTGCCACCCCGATGCGATGGCTGTTGAGCCATTGCATGACTGCGTCCACGGCCGCGGGAAGGCGTTGGCGCAGGATCTCGAACTGCTCCGCTAACGGCTCACCGACAAACCAGGCTACCGCCGCGATCATGAACACCACCAACAGCAATGCCGCCATGACGGAAATCTTGGCGGGCACGCGGGCATGGCGCTCGAGCGCCGCAGCCAGAGCCCGCAGCGCCGTGGCCACGATCACGGCGCCGAACGCCAACATGATGAGATCCAGCAGCTGCCAGGCCATCAGCGCCAAGAGCAGCGCGAAGGCGACCAGCAGGACCTTGCGGGGAAAGGTCCACGGCTCAACGCGAGCGTCGGCGGGCGGGATTGGTTTCATAGAAGCCTAGTATAGTGTTGCGTTTCGTTCTGTTTGGAACTTAACCACCGGGTACGGGCTGGCGTCCGGGTATTGCAGATGCTCTTCGATGTCATGCGGTAATGGTTCGCTGCATACGGTTGGCGTAAGGGAAGCTGGCGGAAATATCCGGATAAGTCGCCTCTTGCTGGTCAAGCAGCAGTTACAGGCAGGGCAAGCCCTCTGCGGTGGCATAGGCAGCAGAGATGACGTAGCCACCGGCCGTTCCGCCATCTTGGTCGCAGCCCCATAAACTGACCAGGCGACCACCGCTGGCAGCCACGGCGTGGGCGACTTCCTGCCAGTCAATGGCTGGGCAAGTGGCTCTCCAGATCGGCCGCAGTGTCGCCAGCCGTTCGGGTTCAAACATGTAATCAGCGATCTGCATTGTTGCCCTCCGATCAGGCGGGCTGCTTGCAGGCACCAGCCGTTGAGATACGGTGGAATGTAAAAGCCACGAGTTGCACGATAAAGTCCCTGGGCGGTCGAGTCGGTGCGATAGCGCACGTTGAAATAAGGAGCTAAAAAGCCTCATCCACGGGGGATGATGTTTCAGGCTGGGGCTTTATCGCTGGGCTATCTGGGCCATCCGAATCCATCTACAGAATGCCCATCACTTACTGGATCTGGCGAGACCTTCTGGAGTTACCCTTTGAGCCATCAGAGACCGCCATCGTCCTTACATGGTGCGGATTCCACACACCTTCAGGCGGTGCCGGCGCGTGGTTGCGAATAAAAAAAGCGGATCATCTCGGCCGAAGCATCCGGACCGCCAATGTCGGTGAACGATCCATGCGGACTGCCTCCCGACCACGCGTGACCAGCTCCATGCAGCACCCATTGCTCGACGACGGGTTGATTGGTCGCATCGGCATAGACTGTCTGGCTGTACTGGCGGCCGCCTGCTGTCGCACCCTGACGGACACTGGTCTGGAGACGCGGTTCGTCCGAGTGGCCGCGGATGGCCTGCTCGACGATTTCGGCGCCATTTCGCGCGTCCACCGTGTGATCGCGGTCGCCATGAAAAACGATGGTCGGCACGCCACGCCCTCCCGCTGCCAGAGGGGCGCCAGATCCAGTTCGACTCGGCATCCCGGGCAGGCCTGTGCTCCTCTTCATGGCACCGAAGGCAGAGGGCATGTCGTGGGCGGCGCCATAAGGCAAGCCGGAATGGGCGCCGACCGCAGCATAAATGTCCGGGTAGGTCGCGCCGAGAATGACGGCCATGGCTGCCCCTGACGACAGTCCGGCCACAAAGACGCGACGTTCATCGACGTGATAGTTGGTCACAACCTCACGCGTGATGCCGGCGATCAGCGAGGGCTCGCCGCGGTCCCGATCCTGGTCTTCCGAGCGGAACCAGTTCCAGCACTTTGAGCCATTCGCATTGGCGGCTTGGGCGGGATAGACCACCAGAAAACCGCGCTGCTCGGCCAACGCATTCATCCGCGTGCCGGCGGCGAAGTCATCCGGCGATTGGGTGCAGCCATGCAACATCACGACTACCGGTACCGGTTCGCCCATCTGGGCTGCATAGCTGGCCGGGATGTAGAGCTTGTAGGCTCGCGTGCCGGCATGGTTGGTGAACGACCGGCTGACGAACTCGCCGGGGCGTGCCTGGTCGGCCGGAGCGGTCGGCCTAGTAGGCACTTCATCGCTGCGTTCGTCGGGCGTGAAGATTTTTCGGGCAACCCCATCGATGGTCACGCCGCGCTCGCTGGCTGCTGGCACATACTGGTTTAGGCCGGCGGTGGCCAGCGATTGCTGGATCGTGTCCATGACGTTCTTCATCGGACCCGTCTGCGTATTCAGTCCGGCCGAGGTGAGCGCCCGCTCGATCGTCTCGTTGATCGAATCGATATCGAACGAGCCCATCGGGAATGATGTTTCAGGCAACGGCATTGCCTTGAAAAATCGGCGACGCAGACCATCAGAAATGTTCATGCTTTTCTCCTTGAGAAATTGAGTTCAGTGAATGCGATCGGCCAGTGCACTACGGACTGCCGCACTCGCCTGGAAGGCGCCCAGAACAACAATGGATTCGATGGTGGCGCGAGCCAGTTCGGGCGACACGTCGTCGGCAATTCGCGCTAGGCCGAGGACCTGAATCTGCAGCATTTCTCCGGCGGCCAGCGCCCGCTCGAGATCGGCACGGCTGACGTGCTGCAAACCCAGCACCAAGGTTCGGCGAGCGATCGTCCGCTTGACCTCCTCGGCGTGCACGGTCAGCTGATTGCGAATCGCCGTGCGGATCAGGTCGGTACGGTTCGAATAGAAACCCTCTTGTACCAGAAGGTCGATCTGCCCAAGATCGACTACGCCCAGATTGATCGTCAATTTCTCGGTTTCGCCGACCCGGGGTCGAACTTCGATATCGCTTCGTGCCATCTATATACCATCCAATAACCATCTGTATGGATGGTATACAAACACACAAAACGGCAAAGCGCAACTTGTTTTGGAATTAAAACTGATGGACCCACGAGGCCACGCTGATGCGGCCACAACGGCGCCGTCAAGCAGAAAAATGAACGACTGCAGCACTCTATTGGCCGTCGTCTATGCGAAGAGGCCCACAGGCTGCGCCCGCGGTCATCGCCTGAGCAGCAAGTCCGGGTCAGGCGATAGCGTGAAGTGCCGAATGGTCGTTCGAGTCGATTTTCTTGCCGGCGACCGCTGACCTATTTATTGCGGCCCTTGGTGGCGCGTAACCCCAATGACGGCAAAGGCCGACGAGAGGGGCGACGGCTTACAGGCTCGACCGGCAGGTTTTCGATCAGTTATCTGCCGCTCGGGTAGTTCGAATTTTCGGGTCTGCTACGACCGGAGTTGGCCGATCTCGAACCTAGCATCTCGCAATACTTTCATGGCCACTGTTTCAACGGCTCCTGTCCACCGGAAAATCCGGATGCCCTTTAAAATCAAAAATTTAGATTTCTCGTTTCACTTGAAATGACCATTAATCAGCGCCTCTCCTTAGCGCTAAGGCTCGTTTATTAGTAGACTACATTGTCGGCCAGACCTTCGGATAGTGTACCGACGCGCATCCCTCTCGCTAAGGATAATAGACATGAATTCACGTTTGAGCTACTTGTGCGCGGGCGTCTTGCTGTGCGCCACGCATTGGGTGCATGCCGGCCATGCCAACCTGCCTTCCGGCATTTACGAAGGCGGACTTTTGCTAGCCGTCGCGCCTCTCGACAAGCAGCGCCTGACGGGCCTGCTTCGGGTTCCCGACTCCAATTGTCGCATCTACTTTCACGGCCTGCCGCGCGGCGAGACTTACACCCTGGGCATGACCACGCCGGACGCCTTTGGCTTTGCCTCGTGGGGCCAACTCACCGTTTCCTACGACGGCGACACCCCCATCGTCCGACTCGATCTGCCGGTCCCGCCCGGCTGCGAAAAGGCTGCGCCCGATCTGGCCAAACGGCAATTCCGCTTACAGGAAAAAAGGCCATGGACCGGCATCCGCCTAGTCATGGCGGAGCGCGCCCATTTTCACGACGACGTCCACGAATCCACGCGACGCAAAGCCTGGGCGGTAAAGTGGGACGCCATCGCCTTCGATAAGGAGGCCCCCTCTTTCCTGCACGCTGAGTTTCTCGGCGGCAAGAAACCCGTGCTTGGCTGGTTGCGGCAGGAGGATGTCCATCCCGCCGACGTGGTCGGGATGGAATACGCCCGCACGCAATTGCCGGCCATGCAAGGCGCTTGGCCGCAAGGCGCGCTTCCCACCGAGGTGCGCGCCTATTTGAACGCGCGCGAGCGCTGCGAACATTTCGCGGGCGAGTACGATCCGGAAAGCGGCGACCCCGAGCGAACGCGTTTCCTGTTAAAGACCATGAAGTTCGAATGCGGCGAAACCGAACGCCGTTATCACGCGCTGACCGCGTTCTACGCCAAGCAGACGCCGGCGCTCAAATTCCTGAAAAGCAACGCTCCGCCGCAGTAGGAGCCTGTTCGTCAATAACCTGTACAGACCCTAACTCCCCATGACGAGGACTCCAGCCATGCCTTATCCCGTTGTCTGCCGTTTCGCAGCCGTCCTGCTGCTGGCCTTGCTGGCGGGCGCCGCCCCGGCTGCCCCAACCACCCCGACCGCCATGAAGTCGTATCAGCAATTCCCGCTCGCCTATGCGCCCACCGTCGGCGTCGGCGTTTCCATCGACGTCAAGCAGGGCCATTTGATCGCGCGCCTGCCCGGCAACAAGAGTCAGGATCTCGGCGAGGTCGAATTCGAGGAACGCTTCAACGCGGCGCTGATTCTACAAGCCGATTTCAACTACGACGGCTACGGCGATTTCGCAATCCATAGCGGCAGCGGCTACGCCGGCGCCATCAGCGGCTACCAGATCTATTTCTG
>CAXNNH010000043.1:0-9538 GCA_964203325.1 Burkholderiales bacterium
CTGGGTCGGCGCGGAATCAATGAACTGCATAGCGAAGCAGGGTTCAAACTCAACGGATCGCTGATTGAGGCAGATTTGGTGGATGAGCTATTGCTTTATCTTGCACCTTGCCTGATCGGCGACAGCGCACGCGGGATGTTCAATCTGCCGGCGCTCGAATCGCTGGATGGGAAACGCCGCCTGAGCATTCACGATGCGCGCCTGCTCGGCGCCGATCTGCGCCTGCTGGCACGTTTCAGTTAGTGCCACATACCGGGCATTGCGCATCCCTGCCGAATTTCACGCTACGCCACGCCATCGCCAGTCCATCAAGCAATAACAGGCGGCCTACTAATGGCTCTCCCGCGCCGCTCAGTAGCTTCAGCGCTTCTGCCGCCTGCATTGAGCCGATAATCCCGGTCAGCGGGGCAAAAACACCCATCACCGCGCAGCGCACTTCATCGACTTCTTCGCCTTCGGGAAACAGGCAGTGATAACAAGGCGCGTCGTCACAGCGGGAGTCGAAGACCGAGAGTTGTCCATCAAAGCGAATGGCGGCACCGGAAACCAGCGGCTTACGGTATTTGACGCAGGCACGATTGACGGCGTGCCGGGTGGCAAAATTATCGCAACAATCGAGCACAACGTCGGCGTCGGCGACCAAGGCTTCCAAGTGTTCGCCAAGCAGACGCTCGCTAATTGCTTCGACGATGATTTCAGGATTTATCCGGTACAGCGCCGCTTGCCCGGAAATTGCTTTGGACTGGCCGATAGTTTGCTGCGTGTGCAGTATTTGCCTCTGTAGATTGGTGAGGTCTACCGAATCGCCATCCGCCAGGGTAATACGCCCGACACCGGCGGCAGCGAGATAAAGCGCTGCCGGAGAACCCAAGCCACCCGCGCCAATGACTAGCGCATGCGCCGCTACAATTTTCGCCTGTCCTTCAATGCCGATTTGATCGAGCAGAATATGGCGGCTGTAGCGCAGCAGTTGCCGATCATTCATTTCTGCGTGATTTTCCTGGCTCATGCGGCAGCGCTTGCTACTTGGCTACTTATATTCGCGCCACTCCTGTGGCGTGTCGTCGTGATCACCATGCGGATGACGTTCCCAGGCGTGCGTATAGGCTTCGCTCTGCGAACGTTTCATCGGCTTATCCGGTGCATCAAGGTTGTGGATCTGAGTTTCCTCGACGTAGTAGATAAGGGCACGCATCATCTTGCTCATCAAGGTGTTGTCGAGGTGGTAGCCCTTATCTTCGAGGGTGCCCTCCAGCTCTTGCAGTGAGTGTTCGCGCAAGTCATAGGCGACGCCGAGCGCCTTACTTTTGTCGCGTGTTTCTACTTCCAGGCTTTCTATCTTACTTAGATAATCCGATGCTTCGGGCACTTGGCCCGGAGGAAACCTGGAAAACAGGATAGTCCGATCCTTGCGGATAGGCGCTGGTTTGTGCGGCGCGCCGACGGCTCTTTTCATATCCTCTCCACTTCTAATTTTACTAAGGTAGCAAACACACCTTTAACGACGGTATCGTGTGCTACGCCCCTCTAAGACCCGCATGGATAAACGATCCACAGAGGGTGTGCCTGGAGAGTGGCGTAAACAGGGCTTCTCCGGGCAGCCCCCTCGTAGAACGCCATTTGGCGCGGCTTCCAGAGGAGGGAGGCTTGCTACACGCGGAATGAATGCAATGCAAAACGGTTTTGTACAAGCAACATCAGGCGCGGTATGCGCTACTGTCGGGCCTGCATGATCTGTAGCCCCTTGAGCAGATTAAGCGCCTGACCCAACTGGTAATCCTTCTTCGACGCCAGTTCACGGCTCGGAGGTTCTGCCGGCTCATCGACCTCGTCTTTACCGTTCCCACCCTTGGGTTTGACCGGAGCCTTGCTCTGCGGTTTGACGGCAGGCGCCGGAGCATCCTTGGCAGGAGTGGCGGCCTCTTTGTCGTTCGACAAGTGACGTTCCAGATCCGCCTCGCGCAGACGTTGCGACGAGTCGCCATTAGCGCTTTCCTCAACGGCGATGTCAGGAACGATCCCTTTGGCCTGAATTGAACGACCTGACGGCGTGTAGTAGCGCGCTGTAGTCAGCTTGATCGCTGTATTGCCGGGCAGTGGCAAAACCGTCTGTACCGATCCCTTGCCAAAAGTCGGCGTGCCAAGTACCAGCGCCCGCTTGTGATCCTGCAACGCGCCAGCAACGATTTCCGAAGCTGAGGCCGATCCACCATTGACCAGAACGACCATCGGCACCTTGCGCGCTTCGGCAGGTAAGCCCTTGATGTAGTCGTCCTTGCTGCCCCGCAGGTAGTCTTCAGGGGAGGCAAAGAATTGATGCTTGGCATCGGCCGTCCGACCATCCGTTGAGGTGACCAGCGTTTTCGGTGGCAGGAAGGCGGCCGAAACGCCGATCGCCCCATTCAGCAGCCCCCCCGGATCGTTACGCAGATCAAGCACCAGCCCCTTGAGCGCGCCCGGTTTATAAAGATCGTTAAGATGTTTGACCACCGATGCGGCGGTATTTTCCTGGAATGAGGTGACGCGCAAATAGCCATAACCTTCTTCAACCAACTTGGATTTGACGCTCTGCACCTTAATCACTTCGCGCGTCAGCGTTATTTCCAGCGGTTTGGTTTCGCCCTTGCGCAGGATACTTAGCTTGATCTGTGTTTTCGGCTTGCCGCGCATCCGTTTGACGGCTTCGGAGAGGGTTAGGCCTTTAACCAGCATATCGTCAAGCTTGAAAATCAGATCACCTGATTTGACGCCCGCACGGTCGGCCGGGGTGTCTTCAATCGGCGAAACAACTTTGACTAAACCATCTTCCATGCCCACCTCGATACCCAGGCCACCGAATTCGCCCTGCGTACCGACTTGCAGATCTTTGAACGAATCAGCATCTAGGTAACTTGAGTGCGGGTCTAGGTTGGATAGCATGCCGCTGATCGCGTGCGTAATCAGTTTTTTGTCATCTATCGGCTCAACGTAACCTTGCTTGATGGCATTAAAAACCTCGGCAAAGGTACGTAGCTCCTCAACCGGCAGCCCGCTGCGCGTTTCCTTTTCAGCCATGGCCGAAAACTGTAGGCTGATCAGAATACCGCCCACCAATCCAGCGCAAACCAGTCCGGCCTGTTTCCACTTACCCATCTGTCTCACTCCAATACCGCCATCACCTGATGTTGACCCACTTGAGTGGGTCGAGCGGCTGCCCTTGATGGCGAAGCTCAAAGTATAAACCGGATTCCGGGTTGCCGCCGCTGTTCCCCACCGAGGCGATGCTGTCGCCCCCGTGCACAGGCTCGCCTACCTGTTTGAGCAGAGAATCGTTATTGCCATAGATCGACAAATAGCCGCTTCCGTGATCGACGATCAGCAGATTGCCGAAGCCGCGCATCCACTCGGCAAACACGACTCGCCCGCCGGCAATAGCTTTGACTTCGCCGCCCGTAACGGCGCGGATGAATAGCCCTTTCCAGGTACTACCTTCTTGACGTGCGCTACCGAAGCGATTGCTCACCTTTCCCTTGGTTGGCAGGCGCAGCTTGCCCTTGAGTTGAATAAAATTACCGGAAGGGATCGCCTCAGGAACGTGCGCAGTGGCCACTTCGTCTGGTACGCGCTTATTGCCAGGAGCCAATTCAACGGGATCAACGCGCTCAACGCGCGTCACGCGTTCCTTCTCTTTGCGAGGCACTTCCTGGCGCGACGGGGTTTTTTCGGCAATGATTTTTGCCACGCGCGTAATGAGTTGGGAAAGACGTTTCTCATCGCGCTCTAGGCTACCAATTTCACGTCGCTGAGCGGAGATTTTTGCGGAGATCTTGAGCAAGGTTGCTTTGCGTTGTTCTCGTTGAGCCAGTAATTTGTTGTGCTGCTCCTTCTGTGTGCTTTCTATGCTGGCCAGTTGCTCTGCGCGTGCCGAGGTGTTGGCGGCGAGCGCCTGCTTGCGTTGCAGAGTGGACTCGATTTCGCGCAACAAATGACTGCGCGCTCGGCCAATAGCCGCAAGATAGTGCAGATCACGGGCTAGCTGATTGGGGTCATTTCCGCTCAGGATTAAGCGTAGCGAATCGGGGTTGCCTTGCAGGTATTGGCGGTGAATCAGTTTTTCGAGCTGAGTCTGTTGGCCTTGCAGGCGAGCTGCCAGTTCGCGCGACTGTGTGCCAAGATTTTTAATCGTCGAATGCAATTCGCTACGATTTTTGGAAAGGTTATACAGTTCGCGCTGGGTCAGCGAAATCTCGCGCTCTGCATCTTTCAACTGATCCGCAGCATCGGCTCGTGTGCTTTCGGCATCAGCCATGTTCTTACGCAAAGCCTCGATTTGTTCGCGCAGATCCTTGAGGTCACTTTGTTTCTCAGCGACATCGGTCGACGCAGAAATGGGGGACGGGGCCGACTTCGTGGCAATGGCTGGCCAAGCCCATGCGGAGAGCAGCAGCATCACTAGAAAGGTACGAAATGTCGGCTTACGCTGCCAGACTCTGGCGACGGTTCTGACCCTCGCTTGTTGATCGTCATGGAAGGGAGAGGCTGCGCATTTGAGCCAAGGGACGGGCGAGAGGGCGAACTGGGTCGAATGCTTCAAACGGTTTTCCTTGCCCATACGCTCTCGCAAGGGCGCAGGAGCACGATTTTCGCAGTTACGCTGAAATGTGAGATGGGCGAAATTTCACACATACCCGTATCCACCTCCTCCGCATTGCTGTTTCCTGACAGGATCCGAAGGCAGTCAAGCGGAACGCACCCCGGACGAAGGAAATATTTTATAATGGTTTTCTAACCATAACGAGCACCGTGCACCATGACTACTCAAATGAGCATCATTGATCGGCAGGAAGATATCGAGCAGGCGGCGCGTGCGCTGAAGTCGATATCGCACCCGCTGCGCCTGAAAATTCTGTGCGTCGTGGGCGATCAAGAGGCTTGTGTGCAGGAAATTGTCGATGCGGTCGGTACGTCGCAAAGCAATATTTCTCAGCATCTGGCTATTTTGCGTGAAAAGGGCATTCTTCTGACGCGCAAAGACGCCAACCGCGTGTTTTATCGCGTTGGCGATTCGCGCACCCTGCAGTTGATCGGCTTGATGCGTGAGGTTTTTTGCGGCTAGTTTGTCGGAAGACTAAGCTGCGCGGCGTTGTGTATTGAGTACGTTGTGACATTGTGAAATTATGTACTCGCCGAGTTTGTCAGTAGTTTTCTGATTTCCGTTTATTCCCGCTTTTCACGCCTTCTGGAGTTTCGCTTGGAATTCATTCAGCAAAATATTTATCTTGTCGCCATTGCCGTGCTTAGCGGTGCGATGCTTTTATTCAATTCCGTGCGCCGTCCGGGGGCGGGAAACGGGCTAACGCCATCGCAGGCAGTCCTCTTGATCAATCACGAAGATGCTTTAGTGATCGACGTGCGCGAACAGTCTGAATATGTCGATGGTCACGTACCGGAGTCACGCAACATTCCGCTGTCGCAGCTCGAAAGCCGCATCGGCGAAATCGAAAAATTCAAGGAAAGCCCTTTGATTTTAGTCTGCCGATCCGGTGCCCGTTCGTCCAGTGCCTGTTCGCGCTTGGTCAAGCTGGGTTTTACAAAAGTCAACAACCTGGATGGTGGCGTGGGCGACTGGGCGCATGCCGGTTTGCCACTCAAAAAAGGGACGAAAAAATGAGTGTTTCTGCCCACGTTCTGATGTATTCAACGGCCGTTTGTCCCTACTGCGTTCGTGCCGAACAACTGTTGCGGGCGCGAGGTGTGGCCGAGATCGAAAAAGTGCGTATTGACCTGCACGCCGAGCGTCGGGTCGAAATGATGGAAAAAACAGGGCGTCGCACGGTTCCGCAGATTTTTATTGGCGACACCCATGTGGGCGGTTGCGATGACTTGATCGCCCTTGATCAGGCAGGGCAGTTAACGCCCTTGCTGGCGGGTAGCGTCTGATTT
Source organism: Burkholderiales bacterium (assembly GCA_964203325.1). GTDB lineage: Bacteria > Pseudomonadota > Gammaproteobacteria > Burkholderiales > Rhodocyclaceae > JACQYA01. The sequence continues at coordinate 5,923 of CAXNNH010000043.1, forward strand.
TCGAGCAGCAAACTTTCTTTAACGATGTACAAACCAGATAAGAAGACATCATGAGCGAACAAGCAGAACCGGTATTTTCCATTGAAAAACTCTACGTCAAGGATCTCTCGATCGAAGTGCCGAATGCACCGCAGATCTATCTTGAGCGCGAATCGCCCAATGTCAGCATTCAGTTGCAAAATAGCGCGCAAGGTTTGGGCGACGGTGCTTTTGAGGTGGTGCTGACCGTCACTGTCACCGCGACGATTGGGGAGAAAACCGTATTTTTAGTTGCGGTTAGCCAGGGCGGCATCTTTCGTATTCAGAACGTTCCCGACGAAAATCTTGAGCCATTGCTCTCGATTGCCTGTCCGAACATTCTCTTCCCCTACTCTCGCGAGATCGTCTCCGATGCGGTAACGCGCGCTGGTTTTGCGCCGGTGGTTCTGCAGCCGGTTAATTTTGAGGCGATGTATGTTGCAAGTCTTGAGCAACAGCAGCAGCAAGCCAAACTCGCAGAAACACCGCACGAGGGATCGGTCCAGTAGGGGGTAAAGAATGAAGCGACTGGTGTTTTTGCTGATGGCTGTTGGGTTTTCTTTGCCCGCAGCGGCGATTGAGTTCCGCACGGTCGAAGAGGCTGCGCTGCTCTACGATGCGCCTTCGCAAAAAGGTGTCAAACTCTTCGTCATCAAACGCAATACACCGGTCGAAGTCGTCGTTAGTCTCGAAGGCTGGATCAAGGTGCGCGACGTTGACGGCGGCTTGGCATGGATCGAAAAGAAAAATCTCTCTGAACGCCATTCGCTAATCGTCAGCGCAGGCCGCGCTGAAATACGCCAAAGCGCCGATGCTGCTGCGCAACTGGTGTTTGAGGCCGAAAAGGGCGTCTTGCTCGACTATCTTGAGACAGCAGCAGGGGGCTGGGTCAAGGTGCGCCATCGCGACGGACAAGTGGGCTTTGTCCGCGCCAACCAGATTTGGGGCCTCTAAAGCCATGAATCTGACCGTCATTGCGGCTGGCGCCTGGGGTACGGCGCTGGCCATCGCTTTTAGTGCCAAACATCGCGTCACCCTGTGGACACGCGAAACAGACGTTGCGCAGATTATGCGCGATCAGCGCGAAAATACGCGCTTCCTGCCCGGACATCGTCTGCCCGATGCCTTGCTGATCGGTGACGATTTCAAGGCGGCGCTGGTCGATGCCGAATTGCTGGTCATTGCAACGCCATTGGCGGGCTTGCGCCCCACCGTTGGTCAGTTACGCGATCTTTCTCTGCAGAAACCCTTGATCTGGGTCTGCAAGGGCATGGAAGCGGGCACCGGGAAGTTGCCGCACCAAATTGTTGCCGAAGAACTCGGCGAACAAGCGTTGTGCGGTGCCCTGTCCGGCCCCAGCTTTGCTGAGGAAGTCGCCCAAGGTCTGCCGACAGCGGTAACGCTGGCTGCCAACAACGCCGATTTTGGGCATCAAACCGCGCTCGCTTTGCATAGCCACCATTTACGCATCTACGCCAACGACGATCTGCCCGGCGTCGAAGTCGGCGGTGCTGTCAAGAACGTTATGGCCATCGCTACCGGGATCTGCGATGGCCTGGGTCTTGGCCTAAATGCGCGCGCGGCGCTAATCACACGCGGCTTGTTCGAAATAGCCCGTCTCGGAGCCGCGCTCGGTGGGCAACCGCAAACGTTTATGGGCTTGGCTGGCATGGGCGACCTGATCCTCACCTGTACCGGCGACCTGTCGCGCAATCGGCGGGTTGGGCTGGCGCTAGCAGCGGGCAAGACTCTGCCGCAGATTCTGGCCGAACTCGGGCATGTGGCCGAAGGCGTCAGCACGGCCCGCGAAGTGGCCAGTCTGGCCACCCAACTGGGCATCGACATGCCGATCACGCAAGCCGTAGACGCTATCCTGCATCGCAACGAGCCAGCGGCAACCGCTGTAGAGAAGCTGCTCAATCGTGATCCGAAGATCGAAACGGTCTAACAACGTTTCGGGGCGATAAATACGCCCATCAGACCTCACCTGCGTAACTCCTCCTAAAACACTTAAATTTACTAAGCACCCTTAACGTTTTCCGGAGTAACTCATGGCCGCACCGCTATCCATCGCCAAGCACGAACAAACAGAACTGGTACTCCTGCCAGCACTCGCCAACCGGCATGGCCTGATTGCCGGCGCAACCGGCACGGGCAAAACGATTACGCTACAAGTGATGGCCGAACGTTTTTCGGCCATCGGCGTACCGGTCTTCATGGCCGACGTCAAAGGCGATCTTTCAGGCTTGGCGTTGGCCGGTAGTGTGTCACCCAAGCTCGAAGCGCGCCTCGATTCACTCGGCATTACGGATTTTACTCCCGCCAAATGCCCTACCGCCTTCTGGGATGTCAGTGGCGAACAAGGACATCCGGTGCGGGCGACAATTTCCGACATGGGGCCGATACTGCTGGCGCGCCTGCTCAATCTTAACGATACGCAGGCGGGCGTGCTGCAACTGGTGTTCAAGATCGCCGACGACAATGGCCTGCTCTTGCTCGATCTGAAAGATCTGCGCGCCATGATCCAGCATGTCGGCGAACACGCCAGAGACTTCACCACCGAGTACGGCAATGTCTCGGCGGCGTCGATTGGCGCAATTCAGCGGGGGCTATTGTCGCTGGGCGAGCAGGGCGGCGACGCCTTCTTCGGCGAACCGATGCTCGATATCAATGACCTGATACAAACCGACAATGGCAAAGGCGTGGTTAACATCCTGGCCGCCGACAAGCTGATGGCTTCACCGCGCCTGTACTCGACCTTCTTGCTCTGGCTGCTTTCCGAACTGTTCGAGCAATTGCCGGAAGTGGGCGATGTCGACAAGCCGAAGCTGGTTTTCTTCTTCGACGAGGCGCACTTGCTGTTCAATGAAGCGCCGCCGGCCCTGCTCGAAAAAATCGAACAAGTAGTGCGTCTGATTCGCTCCAAGGGCGTCGGTATTTATTTTGTCACGCAGAACCCGCTCGATATTCCCGATACCGTGCTGGGCCAGCTCGGCAACCGTGTGCAGCATGCGCTACGCGCCTTTACACCGCGCGATCAGAAAGCCGTGAAGTCGGCAGCGCAAACCTTGCGCGCCAATCCTGGACTCAACGTCGAAGCGGCGATTACCGAACTCGGCGTAGGCGAGGCACTGGTTTCCTTTCTCGACGAGAAAGGTCGGCCAAACGTCGTTGAACGAGCATCCGTATTACCCCCTGCCTCGCGCATTGGCCCGCTCACAACCGACGAGCGTCAGGCCATCATTAAAGGTTCGGCAATTTATGGGCATTACGAGGCCATCGTCGACCGCGACTCGGCTTACGAAAAACTGAAAGGCCGTTCGGCGAACAGCTCTCCTGCCAAGGCCAATGGAGAACAAGGCAGTGCGTCTGCTCAGGAGCTGGCGTCGGGGGGCGGATGGCTGGACGGGCTGGGGGATATCTTCGGTGGTCCGAGCGGCGTCGGAAAAACCCGCAGTGCTAGTGGCGATTCGATACTAGGAGCGGCCGCCAAGAGCGCCGCCCGCGCCATTGGGTCGCAGGTAGGCCGCGAGATCATTCGGGGCGTGCTGGGATCGCTTCTCGGTGGCAGTTCGCGTCGCCGCTGAACTTAATCAGG
>CAXNNH010000044.1:0-9497 GCA_964203325.1 Burkholderiales bacterium
TCCGCTGTCGCTCGCCCCCAAGGCCGTACTCGGGCCGGGAACCGGTCTGGGCGTTTCCGGGCTATTGCCGGCCAACGGTCGCTGGCTGCCGCTGGCGGGCGAAGGTGGGCATGTAACGCTGGCCCCCAGCGATGCGCGGGAGGCGGCGATTCTGGCCCTGGCCTGGCGCGAAATACCGCATGTTTCGGCCGAGCGGCTCATTTCCGGCAACGGTCTGCCCTTTCTGCATCGACTGGTCAGCCGGGTGGACGGCAGAACGGGGCCGGATGCTGCCCAAGTTTTGGCGCCGGCCGACATTGTGGCGCAGGCGCTGGCGGGCGATCTGCTCTGCCAGGCGACGATAGCGACGTTTTGCGCGATGCTCGGCACGCTGGCCGGCAACCTGGCGCTGACGCTGGGTGCGCAAGGAGGGGTCTACATCGGTGGCGGTATCGTGCCGCGACTCGGTGCCTTATTCGATCAATCGCCGTTTCGCTCCCGCTTTGAGGCCAAAGGACGTTTCGCCAGCACGTTAGCCACCATTCCGACGTATGTAATGCTATCTCCCGCACCAGCGCTGCAGGGTGCCGCCATCGCCCTGAATGAGGCCGATCGGCGAACACCCACCTCTTTGGGGTAATTTCAATTCACGGTAAAACACGAATAATCGTAGAATCTGGGATCAGCCTTGGTCACAATACGGTTTTATGGCGACCCAGCCCCTTTTTCCATAAGATTCTGGCGAAAGGTTCCTGCGAAAAGTAGCTGCGAAAAATTTCTATAATAATTATCTTCTTCTAAACACCAATTGGAATAATTGCCCGATGCCCGCCGACTTACACACCGACCCGCACAAGTTTGACTGCGCCGAAATGCGCGCCTGCCTAGATAGGCAACTCCTTTGTTCGGTCGCCACTGAACCCGCATCAGCGGGAACGGCCGATCTTTATGAGGCTCTCTCCGAAGTAGCGCGCGAGCAATTGGCGACACGCTGGGTCGCTACGCAACACGCCGATAGCAAGGAGAAGGCGCGACGCGTTTATTACCTGTCGATGGAATTTTTGATCGGGCGCACCTTGAACAATGCCCTATCGGCACTCGATCTGCGCGAGAGCGCGGCGGCCGCTTTCGCCAAGGCTTCCGGGCCGTCGCTCGATCAGGTGCTCGAATGCGAACCCGACGCAGCACTCGGTAACGGCGGCCTGGGTCGACTGGCGGCGTGCTTTCTCGATTCGATGGCCACGCTGGAGCTGCCGTCCTGGGGTTACGGAATGCGCTACGAATATGGCATGTTCGCCCAATCGATCCTTAACGGCAGCCAAGTCGAACACCCCGACTCTTGGCTGGAGAACGGTACGCCCTGGGAATTCCCTCGGCCAGGCACGCATTACACCGTTCGTTTCGGCGGCACCGCCGAGCACCACGGCGAATGGGCCGAATGGCATGCCGCCGACTCGGTCGAAGCCAAAGCCTTCGATTACGTCATTCCCGGCCACGGCACCGACCGGGTCAGTACCCTACGCTTGTGGAAAGCGGCGGCTCCGTCGCAAATCGACCTGGGCGCTTTTAACACCGGTGACTACGCGCGTGCCGCTGAATTCAAGAACCGTTTCGAGAATATTTCCTGGGTTCTTTACCCGAACGACAGCACGCCGGCCGGGCGAGAATTGCGTCTGCGCCAAGAGTACTTCTTTGTCGCGGCGTCGATGCAGGACATTCTGGCACGTCACCTGGCCGAACACGGCAGCTTCGACAATTTGGCGGATCGGGTGGCGATCCATCTGAACGATACGCACCCGGCAATCGGCGTCGCCGAACTGATGCGCGTTTTGATCGACGAGCACGACATGGCTTGGGATGCGGCCTGGGATCAGTGCAGTCGTATTTTTTCCTATACCAATCACACCTTGATGCCGGAAGCCCTGGAAACCTGGACGGTGGAGCTGATCCAGCATGTACTGCCGCGCCACATGCGCATTATCTACCGCATCAACCAGGTTTTCCTCGACGAGGTAGTGCAGCTTTACCCTGGCGACATTGATTTGATGCGCCGCGTCTCGATTATCGACGACGGCAACGGTAGCGGGCATGATCGCGACAAGCGCGTGCGTATGGCACACCTGTGCATCATTGGCAGCCACCGGGTCAACGGCGTTTCGCAACTGCATTCCGATCTGATGGTGCAGACGATTTTTGCCGACTTCGCCATGCTTTACCCCGAACGTTTTCACAACAAGACGAACGGTGTAACCCCCCGTCGCTGGTTGGCGCAGGCCAATCCGGCCTTGTCCGGACTGATCGATGGGCGCATCGGCAAAAGCTGGCGGCTTGATCTTGACCGCTTGGCCGAGCTACGGGCGAGCGCCAGCCACGACGGTTTTCGCACGGCATTTGCTGGTGCCAAAACGAGCAACAAGTTGCGTTTGGCCAACTATGTTTTTCGCGAGACCGGCATTACCCTCAATCCGGATAGCCTGTTCGACGTGCACGTCAAGCGCATCCATGAATACAAACGGCAATTGCTCAACGTTCTGCATGTGATTACCCGTTACAACGCATTGCTGCACGGCTACGGTAAGAGCTTCGCGCCGCGTAGTGTGATTTTTGCCGGCAAAGCGGCCTCGTCGTATCACATGGCCAAACAGGTGATCCGCCTGATTCACGACGTAGCCGCCGTCGTTAACAACGATCCGCGTACACGCGATTTTCTGAAAGTGGTGTTTATCCCCAACTATGGCGTTTCGGTCGCCGAACTGATTATGCCGGCTGCCGATCTCTCCGAACAAATCTCGACGGCCGGTACCGAGGCGTCAGGAACTGGCAACATGAAGCTTTCGCTAAATGGAGCCTTGACCATTGGCACCGAGGATGGCGCCAACATCGAGATTCGTGACCAAGTGGGCGCCGATAACATATTTATCTTCGGCAACAACGCCGCGCAGGTGGCCGCGATTCGTCAGGCAGGCTACCAACCGAAGGATATCTACCTGAACGATCCCGCGCTGAACGAAGCGCTCAACAAAATCGATGGCGGCTTCTTCTCTTCCGGCGAACGCGCACGCTACCACGACGTTTTTAATAGTCTGGTGCATTACGGTGACCACTACCTGTTGTTGGCCGATTACGCCGATTACGTCTCCACACAACAACGTGTCGACGCACTCTACCTGACACCGGCCGAGTGGCAACGCAAAGCAATCCTCAACGTCGCTGGCATGGGCAACTTCTCGGCTGACCGCACGATACGCGACTACGCCAACGATACCTGGAATATGAAATTACCTCCTTCTGATCGCACATATGCTCGATAACGCTGAAGTTGTTGCCCTTTGCCGGGCCGAACACGGCGACCCGTTCGCTGCCCTTGGACTGCATACCGACGCCGAAGGGCGCATATGGGTGCGTAGTCTGCAACCCGGCGCGCTGTCGGTGCACCTAATTGACGCTGAGAATGGCCACGCCATCATGGCGCTCGCCGAACGCCAAGTCGATGAACTGGGCAAAGACCAGCGCTCCGGTTTTTTTGAGGCGCACATTCCCGGTCGCCATCAAGCCTTCCCTTATCGCCTGCGCATCGTTTGGCCCGGTGGCGAGCAAGAGATCGACGACCCTTACCGTTTTCCGCCGGTACTCGGCGAACTCGATGTCTGGCTGCTGGCCGAAGGCTCGCACCTGCGCCCCTACGAGCGACTGGGGGCACACCTGCGAGAAGTCGACGGTGTCGCCGGAACCGCATTTGCCGTGTGGGCACCTGGCGCTCAACGTGTCAGCGTGGTCGGCGATTTCAATACCTGGGACAGCCGCCGCCATGCAATGCGCCTGCGTCGAGAATGCGGCGTCTGGGAAATTTTCCTGCCCGGCGTCGGTGCCGGTGCCTGTTACAAATTCGAGCTACGCACGCCGGCCGGCGAAGTATTGCCGCTGAAAGCCGATCCCTACGGCTTTGCGGCCGAACTGAGGCCGTCGACCGCTTCTGTGGTTTGTGCGCTACCCCCCCCCATTGAGCGCGCAGAGCGTCTTGCCGCCCCGGCCGGTGACAAGCTGAGCGCGCCGGTTTCCGTCTACGAAGTCCATCTCGGATCGTGGCGACGGAGCGACGATGGCAATTTCCCGAGCTGGAAGCAACTTGCCGAAACACTGATTCCCTACGCCACCGATCTGGGTTTTACTCATTTGGAACTGCTGCCTGTTTCGGAGCATCCCTTCGATGGATCGTGGGGCTACCAGCCGCTAGGGCTTTATGCACCGAGCGCCCGCTTTGGTACGCCCGAAGGTTTCCGCGATTTTGTCAGAGCCTGCCACGCGGCCGGTCTCAGCGTGATCATCGACTGGGTACCGGCGCATTTTCCGACCGACGAGCACGGACTCAGTCGTTTCGACGGAACGCAACTTTACGAGCACGCCGATCCGCGCGAGGGTATGCATCAGGACTGGGGCACTCTGATTTATAACTACGGTCGCAACGAAGTCGCCAACTTCCTGATCGGCAACGCGCTGTTTTGGGTCGAACGCTACGGCATCGATGGGCTGCGCGTGGATGCCGTGGCCTCCATGCTCTATCGCGATTACAGCCGCGCCGCCGGTGAATGGTTACCGAACATTTATGGCGGCCGTGAAAATATCGAAGCGGTTGCCTTTCTGCGCCGAATGAATGAAGTGCTCGGTCAGGAATGTCCGGGTGCCGCTACCTATGCTGAAGAATCGACCGCTTGGCCGCTGGTCAGCCGACCGCCGGCAATGGGCGGCCTGGGTTTCCACTACAAGTGGAATCTGGGCTGGATGCACGATGTGCTGAGCTACATGGCCTGCGATCCGATCTACCGCAAGTATCACCACAATCAACTGAGCTTCGGTTTGATGTACGCTTTCAGCGAGAACTTCATCCTGCCGCTATCGCACGATGAAGTGGTGCATGGCAAAGGTTCGCTGCTCACCAAGATGTCGGGCGACACTTGGCAGAAATTTGCCAATTTACGCGCCTTGTATGGCTTCATGTGGGCGCATCCGGGCAAGAAACTGTTGTTCATGGGCGGCGAATTTGCACAATGGAGCGAGTGGAACGACAAAAACTCGCTTGATTGGCACCTGCTGGACTACCCGCAGCACGCGGGTGTACACCGTTTGATCCACGATCTCAACCAGTTCTATCGCAACACACCGGCTCTGCACGAGATTGACTTCGATCCCTCTGGTTTTGAGTGGATCGCTGCCGACGACGCCGACAATTCGGTGCTGGCATTTTTGCGGCGCGGCTTTGATCGTTCACGCGCGATCCTCTGCGTTTGCAATCTGACGCCGGTCGTCCGTGAGAATTATCGGATCGGCGTTCCCGGCACCGGTGTGTACCGCGAGCGACTCAACACCGACTCTCAACACTACGGGGGCAGCAACGTCGGTAACGTCTTTGGCTCTGTCAGTGCCGAAGCGATCCCCGCTCACGGTCGCGACTGGTCCGTGGCACTGACTTTACCACCATTGGCTACGCTCTTCCTGGAATGGACGCTCTGAGCCTGAGCGGGGACGCGCTGCTGGAAGCAGGGCGTCCGTGGCCGCTCGGTGCACACTGGGACGGCAAAGGGGTTAACTTTGCACTGTTTTCGGCCAACGCTGAGCAAGTCGAACTGTGCGTGTTCGAGGGAGAGACCCTTCACACTCTGGCAATGGCCGAGTGCACCGATCAGGTTTGGCACGGCTATCTTCCCGGAGCCGCTCCCGGCTTGATCTACGCCTATCGCGTGCACGGCAAATACGACCCCGAAAACGGCCATCGTTTCGACGCTAGCCGCTTACTGCTCGATCCTTATGCACGCGAACTAGAAGGCGAGTTTTCATGGGCTAACCGGCAGGGCCTGAGGTGCAGGGTCGTCGATGAGCCGATCGATCAAGGTGAAGAATGGAGCGACGAATGGGGGGACGACGCACCGCCAGCCACGCCGTGGGCCGATTCCATTCTTTATGAAATTCATGTCAAAGGTGCAACGCGTATGCATCCGGGGGTTCCCGAGGCGCTACGCGGCACTTACGCCGGACTGGCTACGCCGGCGATGATCGCCCATTTACGGGAACTGGGCGTTACCGCCGTGAATCTCTTGCCAGTACAGCATTTTCTCGACGAAGAAAGACTGGTGTACAGCGGCCGTACCAATTACTGGGGTTATAACACGCTGGCCTTTTTTGCCCCCGAGCCACGCTACGCAGCGCGCATCAATGGGCAGTCGGCTATCGCCGAGTTTCGTGCCATGGTTCGGACGCTACACGCGGCAGGCATTGAAGTCATCCTCGACGTGGTCTTTAACCATACCGCCGAAACCGATGAAAACGGCCCGACGCTGTCCTTTCGCGGCATCGACAACGTTTGCTACTATCGTTTGCCACACAATAACCGTGCCGGGTACGAGAATTTCACCGGATGCGGTAATACCCTCAATCTCGCTCATCCGCGCGTTTTACAACTGGTGATGGACTCACTGCGTTACTGGGTCAGCGAGATGCACGTCGATGGTTTTCGTTTCGATCTGGCGGCAACGTTGATCCGCGACAGCGCCTTACTCGCAGCAATTGTGCAGGACCCCATATTATCGCGTATCAAACTGATTGCCGAGCCTTGGGATCTGGGGCCGGATGGCTACCGGCTGGGGCGTTTCCCGGCTGGCTGGAGTGAATGGAATGATCGTTTCCGCGACGACGTGCGCGCTTTCTGGTTAACCGGCGAAAGCGGCCCCGCCGGGCTGGCGCAACGATTGGCCGGATCAAGCGAGATCTTCGGCAATCGGTCGCATGCTTCAGGACGCGCACCGCAGGCCAGTCTGAACTTCCTCACCGCGCATGACGGTTTTACCCTGCGCGATCTGATCAGTTATCAGCACAAACACAACGAACTAAATGGCGAAGACAACCGCGATGGCCACGACCACAATCATTCGTGGAACTGTGGTTGCGAAGGTAAATGCGCCGATCCAGCGATACATGAACTACGCCGTCGCCTACAACGTGCCCTGCTGGCAACACTCTTCATTGCGCAAGGCGTTCCTATGCTGCAAGGCGGCGACGAACAGGGGCGCACGCAAGACGGTAACAATAACGCCTACTGCCAGGACAACGAGCTGACCTGGCTGAACTGGGCACCGACTGACAACGATATGTGCATGGTACCGCCAAGCCGCTTGGGCGAAGCGAGCAACGTGCCGGAATCCTCGAATTTATCTTCGTTCGTTGCCGGATTGATCGGCTTACGTCGGCGTTTTCCGCAACTGCGGCGACGTACCTGGCTGAACGGCGAACGCAATTCCAGTGGTCAGCGCGATGTGATGTGGTGGCACCCCGCAGGACGTGAAATGCGCATTGCTGACTGGCAATCGGCCACGTTGGGCGCTTTTGGACTGCAACTGGCGCCACCGACTGGCGATGACGGAGAGAGGAGCCTGTTGTGTCTGATCAATCGCGAGGCGAAAGCGGTCGTTTTTCATCTGCCGAGTGGAAACTGGCGGCAGCTCTGCGATAGCAGCGCTGAGGCACCTTTTGCGCCGGTGCAGCGCATAAAAAACTATCGGGTGCCATCGCGTAGTCTACAAATGCTGATACCAGAATAAACTACCACCTACTAAAGTAGGTGGATTAGCGCAGCGGCGTGCAGACGACTAAAGTCGTCAAACTACACCCCCGCTAAACGCGCATGAGTCAAAACATTGAAGGCCAGGGTCATCGTCTAAAGACGGTGGTTTTTACCAAATGTGTTGATGACAAAATTCCCCGCAGCAAGCTGCGGGGAATTAGACCCGAAGAGATTCAATACAACGTCCTTGATCACTAGCCCCTGAAGCCCCAAAGTCTTCGTCGGGATGACCGCAATCATATGCTGTACCTATTTGAGCCATGGAAAACCCGCTTAGATACATCCTCTCTGGAATGTCGGTCATTTCTCTTCTCAGTAGGATTTACCGGAAGAGCCTTCGATTTCAATGCAACGATGAGTGATTACAGCAATTCCAGCGGTGGCGAGATGTCTTTATCAAAGACTGCGTTTAAGGTGCCGTGAACTGCAAACTCTCCCAGTTTAGTCATTAAGTGGTTTGCATGACGCAAGCGAGCAATTACTTTTCCGATTAATAATTTATTGAAACGCTCACGAACCTCCTCAGAACTCAGTTCTAAGGCAGGTGTATTGATGTCGAGAAATAGGGTCTTTTCCAGTGTTATTACCGTTGCACGTCGCGTCTTGTCGCTAGGGCAAAGGAAAGCCATTTCGCCGACCACTTCCCCTGCTCCCAAACTGCAAATAGCCTTGCCACTGATCGAAACTTCCACAAGTCCGCTGACGATAACACCAAATGTGTTTCCAGTTTCGCCCTCTTGAATCAATACCATTCGTGCCGAAATTTCGCGCCATGTACTAACTCGTAATATTTCCCACAATTCGATATCTTCAAAATCGGTAAAGAAACCAAGTTTTCGCAACTTTTTGAAGTGCGAAGTATGTTTCTCCGATTCATCTTCATCGAGTATCTGGTAACGAACTGTCGAAAGATCCTTCGCGAATTCTGCACCGTTTCGATAGCGGCTATATAAATCCTTCTCTAGTGCTTTTCTGACGATGAAGTCAATACCAGCAGGCAAATTTGGGCTAAGTTCACAGACTGACGGTGCATCCATATTGATTATTTTGTAAACTAGGGTAGCCGGATTGTTTGCACGAAAAGGTAGACGCCCTGTCAGCAACTGGAATAAAAGAACTCCAAGGGAATATAGATCGGTCTTCTGGTTCAAGGGGTAGTTCTTGATTTGTTCCGGTGACATATATGCAGGTGATCCGACCCCCATTACGAACGTTGAGTCTTTGTTCACGTTCTTGTTTAGGTTAATCGCCAATCCGAAGTCAGTTATCTTTGGATTATCGTTAACATCTATCAGAATATTCGCGGGCTTGATATCACGATGCACGACTCCCTGACGAAACGCGTAGTCTAGAGCAAGACAGCATTTGAAGATAATGCCGATTACGCGATGCATGGGTAGTAGGCTATTAACCGCACAGTATTTGTCAAGCGGTGTGCCGTCAATGAACTCCATAACGATGTAAGCTTGCTCAGGCTCAATGATCGCATCGTAGATTCTGACAATATTTGGATGATTTAGGCATCGACCGATTGCATCTTCGGTTTGAAAGAGCTTCAACAAACGTCGCGATATTGCTGTTTTTTCCTGCCCGAAGCGTATCAATTTTATCGCAACTTCGTGTCCCGATTCTGGATCGCGGGCGAGATAAACGACAGCAGTTGCTCCTCTACCGAGCAACCGAATTACCTCGAATTTACCGATTCTTTCAATCATTTCCGAACCATGCTCGTTAACAAACCTATGCGATTACAAATCCTAGCAGAACACAACTAGCCTCTGTTAATATTTCCTGATTGGCGACATACTTTAGCCAATGCCATACGTCATGGGTTAGCAAGCGTCAAATGAAAGGTGACGAAGATGATAGGTGCCAAGCGGAGCGGGATGCCTCGCGCTGGCTGAGG
>CAXNNH010000045.1:0-9278 GCA_964203325.1 Burkholderiales bacterium
TCCATGCGTGCCTTCTACCGCAGTGAAAATGTGCGGCTGCTACGCCAATCCGAGGAAAAACTTGCTCTGGTTGTCGAACCGCAGATTTACGCAGTAGGTCGCCGCTTGGGCGAACTGGCGCTTGTCGAGCTGGGTGTCGTCGTCGAAGCGGTACGCCGGCGCGGAATGCGTGCCGAGCAGCCCGATGAGACGACCATAGTGCAAGCCAACGACGTGCTGATTCTGGTTGGTTCGCGCCAGCACCTGTCCGCAGCCGAACGTCGGCTGCTCACCGGCACATAGTAGTCAGATATGACTTGTTCGTTCGCCCTTACGCCAGCCCAAGTCCAAGCAGTCGCTTACCCACGAATCGCCTCCGCTGACTGGCATTACACGACGAGTTCAGCAAGAGCTTCAATCAAGTACATGTGAGACCAGACCATCGGCCAGTTTCGGTTCAAACCAAGTCGATTTAGGCGGCATGACTTCACCCGCATCGGCAACGGACATCAGTTCGGTCATCTGTGTCGGATACATGGCAAAGGCGACGACCATTTCGCCACTATCTACCCTCTTTTCAAGCTCTGCCAGACCACGAATACCGCCAACGAAGTCGATGCGCTGATCGCGGCGCAAGTCGGTGATGCCAAGTAGCGGGCCAAGAATGTATTCGGCGAGCAGCGAGACATCGAGACGGCGTACCGGATCTTCCGGCGGAATCAGTTTAGGCAGGATGGCCAGCCGATACCAGCGGCCGGCGAGATACATACCGCAAACGCCGGTTTGCTCAGGTTTGACCGCACGGGTGGAGGGAGTCAGGGTGTAGCGTTGTTCGACCGCCGCCAGAAAGGCTTCGACGCTCAGGCCGTTGAGATCGCGCACGACACGGTTGTAATCCATGATGTGCATCTGGCGGGCTGGGAAGATGACTGAAAGGAAATATTCAGCGCTATCGGCAGCATCTTTGCCACGTCGCGCCGCAGCGACTCGCGAAGCGGCCGCCGAACGGTGGTGTCCGTCAGCGATGTACAAGGCGGGCATGGCCGCAAAAACGGCGCTAATGCGCGCCACGCTGTCGGCAGTGTCAATTTTCCAGATCGTGTGGCGAATGCCATCGCTAGCCATAACGTCGGCTACCGGTGGCGCATCGGTAGCCGTGGCGATCAGGTGTTCGGCTTCTGCGCTATCCGGGTGGGCGAGCAGCACGGGGCCGGTCTGCGCGTTGAGCGCCTCAATCTGGCGCACGCGGTCGTCTTCCTTATCCGGACGGGTAAATTCGTGTTTGCGGATACGGTTGCTGTCGTAGGCTTCGACGGATGCAGCCGCAACTAGCCCGGTCTGCACATGCTCGCCCATAACTAATCGGTAAGCGTAGTAACAGGGATTGCTATCGCGAAAAAGAACTCCCGAATCGACCAAGCGTTTGAGGTTTTCAGCGGATTTGGCGTAAACCTCTGGCGCGTGGTGATCGATTTCGGGCGGCAGGTCGATTTCCGCCTTTGAGATATGTAGAAACGAAAGCGGTTTATCGACAGCTTTATTGCGGGCTTCCTCACTGGACAGCACATCGTACGGCGGTGCTGCTACTGCGGCAGCATCGGAGCTACGCGGGCGCAGGCCGGTGAAAGGGCGAATCATGGGGCGATTTAGAGACAAGGGATACTCCTGGGAGGAGGTTGGTTCTGGAAAATCTGGAAAAAAAGTGTCGGATTCGGCACATACTTCGTGTCTACTTAGCTAGCTGACGCCAGTGTTTCCCCCGGAAAGGCTTACTTCAAGGTACAATCCGCGACCGTCGCCCAGCACCACAGCGTCTTTCGGGTTCGGATTTTTGTTTCAACCATCGCTGGCAACGCTATACCCAAGTAAGGCATGTGTAACACGGATCGACGAAAAAACAGCGCCCGGAGTATACCGTTTTTTTACTGGCGTTTGCGTGAGACCGCGTTAGGCGAGGTAATCCAGATTGGTACAAACAACCCGGTTTAATTATTCTAGTAACGGATTTTCGATAGGTTCAAATGCAACACATCCGCAATTTTTCCATCATCGCCCACATCGATCACGGTAAATCGACGCTGGCTGATCGCATCATTCATCTTTGCGGCGGCTTATCCGACCGTGAGATGGAAGCGCAAGTCCTCGATTCGATGGATATCGAGCGCGAGCGCGGAATTACCATCAAAGCTCAAACGGCGGCCTTGAAATACAAGTCGCGCAGTGGTGAGATTTACAACCTGAACCTGATCGATACACCGGGTCACGTGGACTTCTCTTATGAAGTTTCGCGCTCACTATCGGCTTGCGAAGGCGCTTTATTAGTCGTCGATGCCTCGCAAGGCGTCGAAGCGCAGACAGTGGCTAACTGCTACACGGCGATTGAACTCGGGGTCGACGTATTACCAGTCTTGAATAAAATCGATTTGCCATCAGCGATGCCCGATAATGCGCGCCAGGAAATCGAGGACGTAATTGGCATCGATGCTTCGCATGCCGTGCTTGCATCGGCTAAAACCGGGCTAGGCGTCGAGGATATTATCGAGGCGATTATCGAGCGTATTCCGGCGCCGCAGGGCGATCCCGAGGCACCGCTCAAGGCGTTGTTGATCGACTCCTGGTTTGACAACTACGTCGGTGTCGTCATGCTAGTGCGCGTTTTCGACGGCACACTACGACCCAAAGACAAAATTCGCCTGATGGCTGCCGGATCGATGCACTTATGCGAACAGGTTGGTGTATTTACCCCCAAAGCGGTACCGCGTGACGCCTTACGGGCCGGAGAAGTCGGTTACATCATCGCCGGCATCAAGGAATTGCAGGCGGCGAAAGTCGGCGATACCGTTACTTTGCACGATAAGCCAGCTTCTGAGGCATTGCCGGGCTTCAAGGAAATCAAATCGCAGGTTTTCGCCGGGCTGTATCCGATCGAGTCCAACCAGTATGAGTCTCTGCGCGAATCGCTGGAGAAGCTGAAGCTCAACGATGCCTCACTGCACTACGAGCCGGAGGTTTCGCAGGCGCTGGGTTTTGGCTTCCGCTGTGGCTTCCTTGGTCTGCTGCACATGGAGATCGTCCAGGAACGCCTGGAACGCGAATTCGATCAAGATTTAATTACCACTGCGCCGACCGTTGTGTATGAGGTTCTGATGCGCGATGGCAGTATTGTGCAGGTCGAAAATCCGGCCAAGCTGCCGGATCAGACGAAAACGGAGGAAATCCGCGAACCAATAATCACGACAACGATTTTTGTGCCGCAGGAATATCTGGGCAACGTCATCACTTTGTGCAATCAGAAGCGCGGCAATCAGGTTGACATGACCTATCGCGGGCGGCAGGTGCAGTTGGTGTACGAAATGCCGATGGCCGAAGTGGTGATGGATTTCTTCGACAAGCTTAAATCGGTATCGCGCGGTTATGCTTCGCTGGACTATGAGTTTAAGGAATACCGGGCGGCCGACGTGGTCAAGCTCGACGTTCTGATCAACGGCGAAAAGGTTGATGCCTTGTCGGTGATCGTGCACCGTGCCAATTCGGTGTACCGGGGACGGGAATTGGCTTCTAAAATGCGCGAGTTGATTCCGCGTCAAATGTACGATGTGGCGATTCAGGCCGCTATCGGTTCGAACATCATTTCGCGGGAAAACGTCAAGGCCATGCGCAAGGATGTGCTGGCCAAGTGTTATGGCGGTGATATTTCGCGTAAGAAGAAACTGCTCGAAAAGCAAAAAGCGGGTAAAAAGCGGATGAAACAAGTAGGCTCGGTTGAGATTCCGCAGGAAGCCTTCCTCGCCGTATTACGGGTTGGAAAATAACGTGAAGTAACAACAAGTAACGGAGATACGCTGGTGAATTTTGCTTTGATTTTGTTTGTCCTGCTCTTAGTCAGCGGCGCCATCTGGGCCGTCGACGTTCTCGTATTACGCAAGCGTCGTCCGGTAGGCGCCAAAGATCCGTGGTGGGTAGAATATGGAGCGAGCTTTTTCCCGGTCATTCTGGTTGTTTTTGTTTTGCGCTCATTCATTTTCGAACCCTTTAAAATTCCGTCCGGCTCGATGATCCCAACCCTGCTGGTCGGCGACTTCATTCTGGTTAATAAATATACTTATGGTATTCGCTTGCCGGTGATCAATAAGAAGATCATCGATATCAACAGCCCGCAGCGCGGCGACGTGATGGTCTTCCGTTATCCGGAAGACCCCTCGCTGGACTACATTAAACGCGTAGTCGGTATACCGGGCGACCGGGTGGCCTATCAAAACAAGCGGCTGACGATTAACGGCCAGCCGCTGGAAACGCAAAAAGTGGAAGAGTATTTGCACCCCGAGCGACTTTACTACTCGAAGCGGTACGCTGAACGGCAGGGGCAAACCGAGTACCAAGTGCTCAACGACGACGATGCGCCAGGCTTTATTCCTGATGCAGCGCAGTTCCCCTATCGCGGGAATTGCCTCTACAATAATGCGGGAGTGGTTTGCACGGTGCCGCCCGGTAATTATTTTGTAATGGGTGACAATCGTGATAACAGCCGCGACAGTCGTTTCTGGGGCTTCGTTCCCGAAGCAAACATAGTGGGCAAGGCATTTTTCATCTGGTTCAATTTTAGTGACCTGAAGCGTGTCGGTCCGTTCAGATAGGGAGTAGCGGTATGAATCGCACTATGAATCACCAGAGGGGCGTCACCCTCTCCGGCCTTCTTTTCTGGAGTGTTGTATTAGGATTGTTGGCGGTGCTCGGGATGAAGGTTGCGCCTGCGTATATCGATTATTTCAGCATTGTCAAAGCGGTCAAGACGGTTGCCGCTCAGGCGCCAGGGAAAACAGTATCCGATATACGGATGGATTTCTCAAAGCAGGAGCAGGTAGGCTATTTCAAGGATATCAAGGCTAGCGAACTGGATATTTCAAAAAACGGCAATGAAGTTGTCGTCTCTTTTTCATACGAAAAACGCATCCCACTGTTTCTCAACATCAGTTTGTTGATCGATTTCCAGGGTTCGTCGGCGCACAATTAATACGAATGAGCAATCCTCAACTTGAGAAGGCTCTGGGCCATTGTTTTTTGCACCCTGAACTGCTGCTGACCGCACTGACTCATCGCAGCCATAGTTCTCCCCATAATGAACGGCTAGAGTTCCTGGGTGACTCGATTCTTAATTGTGTGATCGCACGGCAGCTATTTGATCGTTTCCCGGGACTTCCCGAAGGCGACCTCTCGCGTTTGCGGGCTAATCTTGTGCGTCAGGAAAGCTTGCATCAACTCGCGTTGTTGCTAGAACTCGGTCAATTTTTACGGCTGGGCGAAGGCGAGCTGAGAAGCGGTGGGCATCAGCGTCCCTCGATTCTTGCCGATGCGCTGGAAGCTTTGTTTGGCGCCATCTGGCAGGACGCCGGTTTTGAGGCCACAAGCGTGGTCATTTCCCGTCTTTATGGCGAGATGCTAGCGGCCATTGCTCCCGGCCAACCCATTAAGGACGCCAAAACACGCTTGCAGGAGCTTCTACAGGGAAAGCGTTTAGCACTGCCTAAATATTCATTAATTGCCACCGAAGGAGAAGCGCACGCGCAGCAATTCAGGATCGCTTGCGAGATTGACAAGCTGCAAATTCGCACCGAAGGTAACGGTGCCAGTCGCCGAGCCGCAGAACAAATGGCCGCTCAATGCGCGCTGGAAAGATTGCAATCCATATGAATGAACTGAAATCGGGATATATTGCCATCGTCGGTCGACCCAATGTCGGCAAGTCGACGTTGCTCAACCGTTTGATCGGCGAAAAAATCAGCATCGTCTCGTGCAAAGCGCAAACAACGCGCCATCGCATCCTGGGAATTCTGACCCATCCCGACGCGCAATTCGTTTTCGTCGACACCCCCGGTTTTCAAACTCAGCATGGCAATGCGTTAAATCGTTCGATGAACCGGGGCGTTACGCAAGCGCTGGCGGACGTTGACGTAGTGATTTTCATGATTGAGGCCGGCCGCTTTGACGCCAGGGACAAAGCAGTGCTGCAACTCCTGCCGGTTGATCGCCCAGTGATCCTGGTGCTTAACAAAATCGACCAGTTGAAGGATAAGACAAAACTATTGCCGATCATGGCAGATCTGGCTGGACAGGGAAATTTCTCGGCGATCATTCCGCTCAGCGCAGCTAAAGGTAAGCAACTTGATCTGTTGCTTACCGAGACGCGCAAGCATTTGCCGCATAGTGAGTTGTTGTTTGGCGAAGACGAGATTACGGACAAGAGCGAGAAATTTCTTGCTGCGGAATATATCCGTGAAAAACTGTTTCGCCTGATTGGTGACGAGCTACCTTATGCGGCGACGGTCGAGATTGAAAAGTTTGAGCTGGACGGCACCTTGCGCCGAATCAGTGCGGCTATCGTGGTTGATCGAGCCGGGCACAAGGGGATCATTATCGGCAAGGGGGGCGAAACGTTGAAAAGGATCGCTTCGGAAGCACGCCAGGATATGGAACGTTTGTTCGACGGCAAGGTCTTTCTCGAAGTTTTTGTCAAGGTCAAGTCCGGTTGGGCCGATGACGAGCGCTTGCTGAAAAGCCTGGGTTACGAGTAGTCTCGTCGCGCAGGTTATTTGGGGGTGGCATGGCGGAAAGCCGCATGGATAAACGATCTACAAGGGGGTTGGCTGGAGAGTGGCGTAAACACTGGCTCTCCGGGCAGACGGTCTGTAGATCAAGCATTGGCGCGGCTTTCCGGGGAGGTCTTCGGCTTCCTACCGTTTTGCGGGTTACAGAGTGAGTCACTGATTTCGTTACGTTTGCGCTCTAACCGGGACGTTGAATGACCCCGCGACACAAAGTCGACGGCCAGCCAGCTTTCGTGCTGCATGCCTATCCGTTTAGCGAAACCAGTTTGATCGTCGAAGTTTTTTCGCGTGATTTTGGCCGAGTTCCCTTGTTGGCGCGTGGCGCCCGGCGGCCACGTTCTGCTATGCGCGGTTTGTTACAGGGTTTTCAGCCACTCGAACTGGGGTGGGCCGGAAAAGGCGAAGTCAAAACATTGATGAAAGCCGAGTGGCAGGGTGGTCAGCCGTTGTTGACCGGTAAGGCTTTGTTTTGCGGCTATTATCTTAACGAGCTACTGATTCACCTCCTGCCGCGCGAGGATGCACACGAGCGTCTTTTCTCGATTTACACCGAGACGCTACGCCGCTTTGCCGAGGTGCTGCAGGAAGCCGATCTGCGCTGTTTTGAAAAAGTGTTGCTGCAAGAGCTGGGCTACGGGCTGATGCTGGAGCAAGATGTCAGCGGTGCGCCGATCAATGCCGGCGAGAATTATTTCTATGAAATCGAGCGCGGCCCAGTTCCCCTGCCTAACCGGAGCGCAGGTAGCTCCATGCTGACCGTGAGCGGGAAAACGTTGTTTGATCTAGCGCACGACGTGTTCAGCGATCCGCGCTCGCTGCTTGAAGCTAAACAGCTAATGCGTATGCTAATCGCGCACTATACGGGCGGCAAGGAGTTGTCGACCCGGAGAATTTTCATGGAGCTACAGGAGTTATGATTTGATGAATGGATTGATTGAATTAGGCGTCAACATCGACCATGTGGCGACAATTCGTCAGGCGCGCCGTACCTACGAGCCAGAGCCTGCGTGGGCTGCCGTCGAAGCACATTTGGGCGGAGCGGATGGTATTACTGTTCATCTGCGCGAAGACCGGCGCCACATTCAGGATGCCGATGTCGACAAGTTGCGCGCGTTAACGCAGATCAAGTTGAATCTGGAGATGGCCGCGACCGAAGAAATGCTCGCTATTGCCTGTCGCCTGCAGCCGGAAATGGCGATGCTGGTACCAGAAGGCCGCCATGAAGTCACCACTGAAGGCGGTCTTGATGTGCTCGGGCAGGAACTTAAACTGAAAACGTCGGTGGCTCGGCTGGCCAACGCAGGAATCGTGACCAGCGTTTTTATCGACGCTGAACTGGATCAAGTGGAAGCCGCAGCGCGCATTGGCGCACGAGTCTGCGAAATACATACCGGTCCCTATGCGCATGCTTTTCATACTCAGGGGCGTGATGCTGAAAGTCCGGCGGTGCTGGTCGAGCTGGAAAAGATACGCCGGGCGGGCGAGGCGATACGGCAACTCGGCATGCGTTTTAACGCCGGACATGCGCTGAATTATTTCAATGTCCAGCCAGTGGCCAAATTAGCCGGTATTCGGGAATTACATATTGGGCACGCGATTGTCAGCCGTGCCGTCTTCGTCGGTCTACGTGAAGCTGTACGCGAAATGAAGCGTTTAATGCGGGAGGCACAGGCACACGCTGCTCCGCTACGGCCCCCCCAGTGATTGCCGGAGTCGGCACCGACATTGTCGCCGTCGATCGCCTCGGGAAACTCTATGAGCGGCACGGCGAGCGCGCGCTGGCAAAGCTCCTGGCACCGACCGAGCATACCGATTTCTGGCGGGCGCACGATCCTGCGCGCTTTCTTGCCAAACGGTTTGCCGCCAAGGAAGCGTTTGGAAAGGCACTCGGCATTGGCGTGACGGTTCCCGCGACGTTGCCAAATCTTGCCATTGTGCATGATGCTCTGGGTAAACCTATTTTCGAATACGCGCCGGAACTCGCCGGATATCTGGCGGAACGTGGTCTGGTGGCCCATCTTTCAATCAGCGACGAAAAAGACTTCGCGCTAGCCTTTGTCGTCATGGAGCACGCTTGAACAAGGCCAAGAAACTGCCACTCGGTCCCTTGATGATCGATATTGAAGCGTTAGAGCTTTCCTCTCTGGATCGTGAGCGCTTGTGCCATCCGCTAGTCGGTGGAATTATTCTCTTTGCGCGCAACTACCAGAGCCGGGAACAGTTGTCACATCTGACGGCTGAGATTCGCTTGTTGCGCTCGCCGCCCCTGCTCATCGCCATCGATCATGAAGGCGGAAGGGTGCAGCGTTGTCGTGAAGGTTTTGCGCGTTTGCCGGCAATGCGACGGCTCGGCGAACTATGGGAACGCAGCCCCGAAAATGCCGTAATAACGGCACGAGAGCTAGGTTATGTGCTGGCAGTTGAGTTGCGCGCATGCGGTGTGGATTTTTCTTTCACCCCCGTTCTTGATCTCGATTGGGGGCGCAGTGCGGTAATTGGCGACCGTTCATTTCACGCCGATCCGCAGGTTGTCACTCAACTGGCCGGTGCATTGATCGAGGGACTGCACGCAGCCGGCATGGGGGCTTGCGGCAAACATTTCCCCGGACACGGCTGGGTTGAGGCGGATTCTCATGTCGCAATTCCTGTCGATAACCGTAGCCTTGCCGAACTGGCTCCGGATCTTGAGCCATACCG